>JANQEZ010000109.1 GCA_028278115.1 Clostridia bacterium | reverse complement strand
ATTGCAAGGGCTTATATTATCCCTATTTGTATATAAAAAATCCTCCCTAGTTATAAGGAGGATTGAATCTAAATAAATATAGTACTCTCTATTAGTCTTTTGCTACACCTGTTTCTATGGCAGTCTTTGCCACTGCTTTTGCTATAGATTCTACTATTCTTTCGTCAAAGGGGTCTGGTATTACATAATCTTCATTTAGCTCTTCTTCACTAATTAATTCCGCAATGGCATAGGCAGCAGCCACCTTCATCTCCTCATTAATTACCTTAGCTCTGACATCTAAAGCCCCTCTAAAAACTCCGGGAAAGGCAATGACATTATTTATTTGATTGGCAAAATCTGAACGCCCAGTACCCACAACTTTAGCCCCTGCTTCTTTTGCCAGCTCCGGCATTATTTCCGGTATAGGATTTGCCATAGCAAAAACTATTGCATTGTCATTCATGGACTTAATCATATCCTTGGTAACTATATTTGGTGCCGAGACTCCTATAAAAACATCTGCCCCCTCAATAGCCTCCTTAAGCCCTCCTTGTTTCATATTTCTATTGGTAATAGCTGCAAGCTCCTTTTTGTGACCCTCTAAGCTTTCATCTTGACCACAAAGAATGCCTTCTTTATCGCATACAATTATGTCCCTTGCACCTAGATTCATAAGCATTTTAATTATTGCAGTCCCAGCTGCACCCGGGCCATTTACAAGAATTGTAACATCTTCAATTCTTTTATCAGTTAGTTTTAGTGCATTAATTAATCCTGCTGAAGTAACTATAGCAGTTCCATGCTGATCGTCATGAAATACTGGTATACTCAATTCCTTCTTTAGTCTTTCCTCAATTTCAAAACATCTCGGAGAAGAAATATCCTCTAAATTAATTCCTCCAAATGTAGGCTCAAGGTATTTTACTGTTTTTACTATTTCATCTACACTCTTTGTTCTTAAACAAATTGGAAAGGCATCAATATCAGCAAACTCTTTAAATAATATAGCCTTTCCTTCCATAACAGGCATGGAAGCCTCTGGACCAATATCACCAAGCCCTAAAACCGCTGTTCCGTCGGAGACTACTGCAACTAAATTTCCCTTAGAAGTATATTTATACACATCGTTTACATTGTCATCTATCTTTCTACAGGGCTCTGCAACTCCCGGAGTATATGCAATGCTTAAATCCTCCTTACTCTTTACTGAAACTTTACTGACTACTTCTATTTTTCCCTTATTTTCCTTATGTATATTTAATGACTTTAAATTAGTGTCCATTATCATGTTCCCCCTCTTTTAATTATTTAACTCAATGCTTTATTATTTCAACTCTATATTACCAAATATAATCATAAATTCAAAGTATAATATATCTATAGTATTTTATCTATATAATGCAGCAGCTTGAAACTATGTAATTTAAATAAGGAAGTTGCATAATTTTCTACTAGATTACCATACTATTATTGAAGGTAAAATAAAAAATTATGGGGTGATAATTTTGGTTACAGCTGAAGTTGCATTATATCCGTTAAAAACTTCACATGCATCCAGCATTATTGATAAGTCAATTAATTCTTTACAAGGGTCTAAAATCAATTATTCAGTAAACTCTATAAATACCCATATTACTGGCACAAAGGAAGAAGTCTTTAAATGCCTAGAAAGAATGTTCAGCGAAGCTGAAGATAATGGTAATGAAATCAGTATGGTACTTACTATTACAAATGCATCATATTAAAAGCTTGGAGCTGCCTTTACAGGCAGCTTCAGGCTGTTGACAAACCCGAATTTCTTCGTTGTTGCTTCAAGTGAGAACTCTTACGTATTTCTTTATACGCTGCGACCTCTCGCTTTCAGCACGCCTCGAACTTCAGATTTCTCAAAAGCCTGCCATCTTGTTGACTTTGTCAACAATCTGGAGCTGCCTTTACAGGCAGCTTCACTTGAGTTTTAATTTGAGATTCTAAAAACATCACATGATGGAAATATTATTTTAACCCCAGGGCTTCACAAGATTATAGGACGAGTTTAGTACTCATTATTTCCACTCTGGCTTATTAAATTTACCCTCTTTCTGTATTCTTTTACCCTCTTTTTCTGAAACTATATAGGCAGATTTTTCATCCTTACCATATTCCTTAGCCTTATTAATTGCTTCCTTTTTGCTCATTGGTGAAGATATAGAATTATCATCTTTAATAATCACATATTTTTTTTCCATTTAACTTTATTCCTCCAATTAAAAAATTATAGGTAAAAGCATTTTCTACTATATATTTAGAATATCTCTTTATTCTTATTATATTCATAAAATTATTGCATAGAGGCTATATCAGTTTCAGAAAATTTTACTATATTCTATAACCAGCTCTTTAACTAAAAATAAGTTTCAAAGAAAAAAATTAAAGTTTCTACTTAAATTCCTATTATAATTTTTAGAAAATATTCCAAATAAACAATTGATTAATATTTATCTTTGAAATATTATGTATATAGAGGTGGTGATTTTATGAAAACATCAAATACATTAACTGGATTGACTGTAATATTAATAGGAGTTGTATTTTTATTAATGAATTTTGATCTCATCGACATTGATTTTTACTACTTATGGCCCCTATTCATCTTGATAACGGGACTGATATTTGAAATATCTTACTTTACTAATAGAAAAAATCCTGGACTCTTAGTTCCAGGGGGTATTCTTATCACCATAAGTCTTTTATTCTTCGCAAATATCTTCACCAACTGGAATTTGATGGGGAGTCTCTGGCCGATATTCCCACTGGCCGTAGCAATTGGATTGTTTCAGCTTTATCTCTTTGGCGGCAGAGATAAAGGAGTTTTGATCTCATCCTTAATCATTGGGGGTTTTTCAATTATAGCATTATCATTTACTTTACTTACTATTGATTTCGGCTTACTTCTTCCCATTGCTTTAATAGTCTTAGGAATAATGGTTATATTTAAAAAATAAAAAAGCTCTATTACCTTTTTATAAAAATAAAGGATAGCTTGGGTTTAATAAACAACTCCAAGCTATCCTTTTAGTTAAATACTTTATTAATTTCTTTACCGAAGAATATTATATTTATCAAAAACAAAGCACCTGCCTTAAGTATTGGTGATTGTATTTGAAAATTATTTAAGGCTACCACCGACAGAACAATTGCCCAAGGGGCAAGAGCTGATTTGATAAATAAAGTCTTTACGTTTTGATTTTCACTTTTGAAAATAGTGGAAAATATTATTCCAAAGCTTAATGAAACAAATAGTAGTGGAACTAAAAACCCTATTACAATATTTGAATCTATAAATTGAATCCTAGATAATGCACCTGCTATTAGAAGCATCAATCCTACAGATAGGCCAATTATCCTACTGCTTGTTACAAGGTTTAGCAACTTCCCCATAAAAAATCCCCCTTCATTATATACCATAACAAAAGAGGGAGCCCTTATCAATGCAATATTATTGGATAAACTAGCAGAATTAACCTAGTACTCCTTTACAATTTCATCATAATTAAATCGCTTCTCCCTTGGCTTTAATTGATTGGACTCATCAAAATATCCCATAGATATTATCATAGTAACGATTTTATTTTCATCTATGTTAAATATTTCCTTTACTTTATCTTCATTAAACCCGATCATTGGATGGGTATCAACACCATGGTATTTTGCTGCGTACATTATGGACATCGCCAAGAGAGAGCTGTTTCTAGCAGCAAATGCAGTCTTCTTTTCTTCTGTAGGATATAGGTTTTTTTCTGAATACCCGATAATTCCCTGAATTTTTTCCTCCGTAAGTCCAAGCTTGATTTTCTCCTCCCAAATTGGATTCTCCCTAAGATATCCCTTTTTATTACCAATTATAATAAGTGTAATCGGAGCATTTAAAACCTTGGGCTGCTTACAAGCTTCATCATGAAGAACTTTTTTATACTCCTCGGTTTTAACTGCTATAATCTCCCATGGCTGCAAATTAAAAGAAGAAGGAGCCAGTGTAGCTAAATTGATAATCTCCGAAAGCATTTCGTCATCTACCTTTTTATCTTTATCGAAGAATTTCACAGAGCGTCTTTCTTCAAAAATTTTCTTTAAATCTTTCATTTAGTTCACCAACCTTATTTAGTATTTATTTTACTAGTTAATATACATATACCCAAGGGGTTTGGTTGGTAAACTATACATATATATGTGACTTAGAAGCTTAACTTTTTATCGAAATATTTCGTAAGCCAAAACTACAATGACTATTTGGCTAACAGCTAACGGCTGACAGCTCACAGCAAAACATTGAAAGTAAAACTTCTCAGTCACACATCTGTATTCCCTTTTTATACTTTATTTTATCCTTAGACCCCGCCTCTTCAAATCCCTTCAATCTCAATACACAGCTGTCACACTGTCCACATGCTTCTGCTCCTCCATTATAACAGCTGCTAGTGAGCTGATAGGGTACATCCAGCTCTAAACCAAGCTTAATAGTATCTGCCTTTGTAAGATAAATGAGTGGAGCCTTAATCTCAATGGAAGCTCCCCTTACTCCTGCCCCAGTCCCTTCATTAACTACATTTTGGAAAGCCTTTATAAATTCTGGTCTGCAGTCTGGATATCCACTATAATCCACAGCACTTACACCTATAAAAATTGCCTGTGCCCCTATAACTTCAGCATAGCCTAGTGCATAGCTCAAAAATAAAATATTACGGGCAGGTACATAGGTTACAGGGATTTCTCCATCACCCTTATACTTTGGAACATCTATATTCTCGTCTGTTAATGCACTTCCACCCACATTATCCATCCTTATAATCTTATGATTCTCTACATCGAAGTATTTTGCCACAGCTATTGCACACTCAAGCTCTCTATTATGCCTTTGTCCATAGTCAAAGGAAATAGGATATATCTCATAGCCTTCATGTTTTGCAATCGCCATACAAGTAGTACTATCTAATCCTCCTGATAAAAGCACAACTGCCTTCTTCATATCAATCCCTCCAGTTATTTCAAATATCCTATAAATAAAAAATTATTAATTGCATTTTAAACTCCCCTGTCTTGAGGATTCCATATAATCTTATGGATTTGCATTTGAAACCTTACATCAAGTCTATCTTCTAGTATCCAATTAATGATTTCCTTGGGGTTTATCTCTTGAAAAATCGGTGACAGGGTAATAGTTCCCCTTTTATAGTATTTGTCTATTACAGCCTTTGTCCATTCGTAGTCCTCCCTTGAGCCAATAACAAACTTTATCTCATCGGAATCCTTTAAAAAATCAAAATTGCTATACTTCATTCTTTCACTCTCTAAGGATGATGGCACCTTCATATCCATGGTATATCTATGTTTTTCTCCTAAATTCAGCCTGCTTATATCAATAGAACCATTTGTTTCAATACTTACTTCATAGTCCTTAACTAGCTCTAGCAGCCTATGAATTTCCTTTTGAAGCAATGGTTCTCCGCCTGTGATACATATACGCTTTAAACCATATTCTTTAATTTTTTTATAAATCTCCTCTGGTGTCATATTAATACCATCATAATAGGAATACTTTGTATCACAATAGCTGCATCTTAAATTGCACTTAGAAAATCTGACAAAAATCGTTGGATATCCAGTGCTTTTCCCTTCTCCCTGTATGCTAAGAAAAATCTCATTAACCTTCATCATATAAAAATTCTTCCCTTTCTAAATCCGCATAGCTTGTTGGAGTTTCCCAAAGCCTAAGCTTTTTAAGAATAAAGCTTTCCTCCTTAAAGGCTGTGTTTAGTTCATTAAAAATCCAAAATATCATATTTTCACAGGTTGTGTTAAAATCAAATATTTCATTTAAATATTTATGGTCTAGCTTATCAATAACCTTCTCCTTGGTTATTCTTTTTAAATCATTAAAATCTACTACCATACCTCTATAATCGGTTTTTCCCTTTACCGTCACTTCTAGCTTGTATGTGTGCCCATGAAGATTTTTACAGTCTCCCTCATAGTAATCTAATTTATGAGCACTATCAAATGTAAATATTTTAGTTACATCTATATTTCTATTATGCATCTCTATCTCCTTCCAGCTCTCCGGGCTGCAAAATATGCACAGCCAATAGCCCCATTTAACTGGGGTCTTTTTGGCAGTACTATCTCCTCAAAATCCACTGCTAAATATTTCTGTATAGCTATATTATTCGCCACTCCACCGGTTAAGACTAATACTCTATTCCTAAAACCCCTGAGTAATGGCTTTATCCTCTGATATAATGAATAATTGACTCCAGCTGCAAGCTCTTTTATGCCGTAGCCTTCAGCAATTTTACCTATAAGCTCCGATTCACCAAATACCGCACAAGTGGTATTCAAGTCCACAGGTTTTTCATAGCAGTTTATTAACTCCTCTAAAGATATTTCAAGAACAGAGGCCATATTTTCTATATATCTCCCACTTGAGGCTGCACATTTATCATTTAGTATCAAGTCGGTAATAATACCCTTTTCAACCTTCACTATTTTTGTATCCTGTCCCCCTATATCTAATAGGGTAAAATCCTTTAGTTTAGTTTGAAATAAAGCACCATGAACATGGGCCTTTATTTCATTTATTATCTTTGAGTCATATAGTCTTAGATTATTTCTTCCATACCCTGTACTGACTATACTAATATCATTACCATGTATACCCAATTTTTTTAGGTCCACATGAACCTTCTCACCCCTATAGCTGGTATAATCTCTATAAAATGCCATAGTTCCCAAAATCTTTTCACCCTTTAGTTCATTCCCATCAATTAAGGCAATTTTTACTGCTCTACTGCCTAAATCTATACCTACAAAAGTCATATTCTTCCTCCTAAAGCTTATGATCTCCTATCATATCAATAAAGGATTCTATTCTAAGCCTTGTCCTTGCATCTAACTTACCGGGCAAATCACCTTCTATAGTCAGTACAGGTATATCTAGCTTATTCTTAACCACTATATCCTCTATACCTTTATAGCAAAAGGCTTGGACATAATGAATGATTCCATCTAAATTCCTTAGCTGAATTTCTTCTTTTATTTTTTGAAGTCTAAAGCCTATACCGTAGGGATAGGAAAAGTTTAGATACATATCATATATAGAATCCTTTATATCAGACTCAGTCATTGCAAATTCTCTTTGCACCTCATTATATACGGCCCTACCACCATATTCTTCAATGACGTCATATATATCTGTAAAAATCGGTGGAACTCCAATATATCCAAGCCTTACCTCATCCTTTTTAGGTTCTCTACTTTCTATTTCCGAAATCACTTTTTCTAAGTCCTTTGAAAACTTAACATAGTCTCCATTAAAATCGCTACAGCAAACCTGCCACAGATGGTTTTCAAAGCCCAAGGCCTTATTGTATTTCCATGTAAGCTCATCTAAATACTTAACTCTTTGTCGTACATGGTGGAGCTGTCCCTTGACTTTTTCAATATCATCCATGGATACATCATATTGAGACATTAATCCCCTGATTTCCCTCTCCATGCCTTCTTTACTTCTATTTCTAGGAAATCCAAATTGTATTACCTTGAGCTTTTTCATTTTCCACACTTCTAGTAAGGCATCTGTGTTTGAACAGTCCCCTTCACAAACTCCTATTACTTCATCTATACCGCTCTCTAATGCAACAGAATATAATCCCTTTATCCAAGAGCATAGATTCCTCGGAAATCCTTGAAGCTCTGCCTTTTCTATAAATTCCTTACCCTTATGGGAGGTTACAAAAATATTATTTAAATCTACAGGAATAGCTCCCGCAGCAATTAAGACTTCTACTGGTATTGTGGTGGTTAATCCAACTTTTTTCATGCTCTCACCCTTCTTAAGTTTTAAATTCAAAACCCTATTAATCTCAGCTTTACAAAGGCGTCTGGCGACCCACTAATTTCTTTAAAAAAATGTTTGAGTTCCTTAAACAATAAAAAAGAGACTGCCCCTAAACAAAGACAGTCCCTATTATCCTCATAAAATAACCTACACAAAAATAAAACACTCTATTTAGGCTAATTCATTAAATATACAGCTTCACCAAAAATAATATTTAGAAAGATAGCAAACTTATTTTCTAGATATTTATAGATGTGTGTCCCCGAAATTTTACTTTCAATGTTTTGCTGTGAGCTGCCAGCCGTTAGCTGTTAGCCAACTAGGCATTGTAGTTTTGGCTTAAGAAATATTTCAAAAAAGGTTAAGCTCCTACGTCACACATCTATATAAAGGGATACAGTATATATTTTAAGATTCTAGGTGCCTTAGTTTTGTTTATAGACAGGAGGCTTGCGAACTGTCTTTTTATAAGTTACCATAAAACTCTTTTAAAATCAATGACCTTTTAATTTTAAGTCTTTATATCTAAATATGATAGTAGATACTTTGTTGTCAGTCCAACAAAAACGCCTGTTCCCACTGCCGCTAAAAACAATACAGGAAGATATACAAATACATTCATATTTTGAATAATGTATGCCGCGGCCAGCAGCTGTCCTACATTATGGAAGACTGCTCCAACCACACTTATACCTATGACACTTATACTTTCTCTTCCTATTTTTCTAGTGAGCTCCATCATAACCAAACTCAAAATACCGCCTGAAATACTGTATATAAATCCTGATAAACCCCCTCCAAATATCGAGCCCAATATAATCCTAGCCACTAAAACAGAAAGAGCGTCCTTAAAGCCCAGTGACATTAGTACAGTCAGTGTAATTATATTTGATAATCCCAGCTTAGCTCCCGGAGCTACAAATGGTACGGGTATCATTTTTTCAACTATACTCAAAGCTAAAGCCATAGCTACAAATAGTCCCATCATGACCAGCCTTTTTGTATTTTTCATAATGAAATCCTCCAGTATGTGAAGATACTCGCCCTTAAAATTTACCCCTCTAGAGAAAATAATAGGCTTTCCTAAATTTACTCTAAAAATATTAAAAGCTAATATCCATAAAAAATAATAAATGCTTCTACATTTTCCTATGAGAATCTATTTAACCTTGAAGCTGATTATCTATAATATGTATTTTAACATATTAAAGCAAAATGCTACAGATATTTATTAGGTTTTAGAAGAAGATAATTTGAGCCCAATATTTTACTGGTAATAGTTTGAATTTGCTTTGGCTATGCAATTTCTTTAAGAAAATGTTTGAGCTTCTCAGCAATAAAAAAACCCATTAGTCTCCAAATATACTAATGAGCTTTAATCTTATCCCCTTTAATCATTATTAATACTACATCATCAGTACTCCCTTCTCATTCTCGATAAGCTGTAGTATTTTTTCCTCTTCACCATTCATGGCGTTTACATATATTAAGAAGGTATCTTCTTTATAATTTGCTACAAATTCATAGCAAAGAATTTCCTTTGAGCCCTCTGTAGGAATAATTGAAAGCTTCACATCTTTAATCTGAGCATCAACACTTATCATCTTCCTTGCTTCATCCTCGCTAATGGATGGTTTTTCTATATTTCTTTCATGATGATTTGACAAGTAACCATCTGCTTCATATCCCACAACACTTCCATCCTCTAGACTTATCTTTACCTTTATTAAATCTGAGTAAACTATTACATCCTCATCCATAAATGCATAATTTATAACGATTTGTCCATCGTATTCCTCTGAATATGTTGTTGCCATATTGGGAAGACCATTTTTCTCTAAAAACTCTGTTCCTTTACTGATTGCTTGTTTTTTACTCAAGGCTTTATCTCCAATTTCCTTGGTATTTAACATCCATATTACCTTTCCAGCTTTTTTTGTTATTGCCAATGTTATATTACTCTCTTTATCCCCTTCCTTTAGCTCTATTATATATGCTGGAAATCTCGTGTTTTCTGTTTCTGTTATTACAGTTGCTAAGTAGTTCTTCTTATCCTTTAAAAATTCCTTTGCAATTCTCTTTGCTTCATCCTCAGTAACTTCTTTACCTTCTAACTTAGGCTTTATATTTTTTATATGCTCTGAAAAGGGTCCGTCATAAATTAATTCTGGGTATTCCTGCATTCTTTCCTCTACATTTATAAAGCTCGTATTTAGCATATTATCATTCATCTCATCCAAATCACTATCTATCATTCCCATGAGATTATCTAATTTAACATCGTCCTTAGCAATATCCTGCTGTAGCTTCAAAAGACTCTGTGCTAAATAGTTAGAATAGTTATGCAGCTCTTCTAGAGTCTGCATATCTTCTCCATTTAACGGTTGTCCCTTTAGACATTTTCTGGACATAGCCATAGAAAAATCTCCAACTTGGCTTAGAAACTTTTGTGTTTTGCTAACCTCTCTATGGGATATTGGAAGCTGAGTTAGCTGCTGCTGTGCATCGTAGCATTTATACATGATGTCTGTAAATAACAAAACATTTTGCCGGGGTGTTCCTGAAACCATAGTTTTAGAAAGACTCGATTGAATATTTTCAACATTGCCTAGCAAATTATAAAACATCATCCTAAATTGATTTTCCACATATACACTATAATTATTAAGTTCATTTCTCTGATTATTTCCCCAATTAAAGGTGAGTCCTAATATGATTAAAAGGGAAACCACCATACCTATTAGAATGCTTTTCATCTATAATCACCCCATTATTTTTTTGCAAATACATGCTCTCCAATTCTAAGAGTCGGGTTCAATCTCAATATCCATCTACTCTCTGCATGTGCAGGATTCCAGTAGTATATAGCTCCTCCAGTTGGGTCCCAGCCGTTCATTGCATCCCTTGCCGCTTTAAATGAACTTGGCTCTATAGGCTTATATATCTGTCCATTGGCTACTGCTTCAAATGCAAGGGGTTGATATATAACTCCAGCAATTGAATTTGGAAATGATGGGTTTTTTACTCTGTTGAGTATTACTGCTCCCACAGCAACCTGACCCGTATAGGGTTCGCCCCTAGCTTCACCATTAATTGCCATAGCTAACAGTGTAATATCATCTGATCTCGATACCCCTTTACTTGTGGCAGCATATTTTGTGCCGCCTGACCTTTGAGTTATCCCCAAGGCATTCCTAGTTTGTGGCCCAATAACTCCATCAGCCTTCAATCCATTTCTTCTTTGAAACTTCACAACTGCATTGTATGTTTGAGAGCCATATATACCATCTACTGCTCCTCTATAGTATCCCCATTGCTTTAGCTTTCTTTGTGCAGTCTCAATTGTCTTATCATAGGTACTTGCTTTTCTCCCTGTAGTAATTCCCAAAGCCTTCTTAGTCTGACTGCCAACTACTCCATCCACCTTTAATCCATTGCTTCTTTGAAAATATGTTATTGCATTATATGTATCCTTCCCATATACTCCGTCTATTGACCCTTTGTAATATCCCCAATTCCTTAATTTTTCTTGAACAGCTCTTACATCATTTCCCCTTAATCCCCAATATATTGTTCTGGCATGGGAGCAATCTATGTAGAATACGCTTATTAGTATTAAAACCAAAAATACAGCTAATATATTATAAAATTGTCTTTTCATCACTGTCCTCCTTACTAAGATTATTTTGTTAATATTCTTTGTTAGATAATGCTCTTTTATTCCAAATCAAATTATAAAGTTGCTTTTTAAATTTTGCGACTCATTCGGGGATAAGCTTTTATACATCATTCGGGGACAGGCTTTTATAATTTTATAATTTGGGTTATAATTATAAAATTATACAAGCCTGTCCCCCTTCATTTCCAGTTCAAAGACAGAACAAAAACTAAAAAAAGATGATTTCTGTAAAATACAGAAGTCATCTTTTTTTATATCCTTCGGGGTCTGACCCCTTTATTTCTACCTTATATTGACAACTTGATTACTTATATTTATAATAAATACAGCAATTCCAGAAATAATTGAAAAATATGTTGCTCCAACTATTAGGGCTTTTATATCCTTCATATACTATCAATCCCCCCTAAATATCTAGGCTCATATGATCTTAATGCCCCATAAGGTTAATTTATACTACAATATAACCATAAGTCAATCACTTTACAAGTTTTTTAATATATTTTTAATTATTTCAACCCTGCAGCAACTTTTATGGCAGCTTGATGCTTGGAATCCTTTTTATTATCCTTATGC
>JANQEZ010000107.1 GCA_028278115.1 Clostridia bacterium | reverse complement strand
AATAGAGGAGGAATTGATAAGATGAAATTTGTCGAAATTAGAAATTGGCGAGGAATTGTTAGAATAAAAAATACTGAGATATATGGTGTAGAAGAAGTTATTATGAACATGGATACAATAATTCTCAAACTAAATGAAGATCAAGAAATAAGCTATAGAAGCAATAATGAAGACTTTGTGGCAACTTTAACTCTTCTTTCTGATGAGTATATATTAATAGAATTTAATGAATATGACTTGGAATCCAATACTGTAAGACAACATCCAGTTATAAGATGATGGTACAAAAATATTGAATCTATAAATTTTTATCCATTCTACCTAGTTTTTCATGGTGAAATATTTAAATAAAATTTAAGGGGGGATTTTGATATGAAGAAAATTGAAAAAGCAACATATTCAGTTTCAGAGGCTGCTAAAGTTCTTGGTATTAGTAGAACATTAGCTTATGAATTAGTATCTGAAGGAGAGATTCCATCACTTCAGTTAAAAACAAGGCGAGTTGTACCGAAAATAGCAATTGAAAAAATGCTTGAGAATGCTTATGAAAGAGTTAGATAAGACAAGGCATTGATTAATGCATAGGTATGAGGTCTATGCTAAAAGAAGGCTTCGTACAGAAATAATCAAGTAAGGGTTACTACTTTAGAGTGGTAGCCCCTAATACTTATTTTAAGGAGGAACTGCTATGGCTAAAAGAAAAAGGGCGAATGG
This sequence comes from Clostridia bacterium, assembly GCA_028278115.1. Taxonomy (GTDB): domain Bacteria; phylum Bacillota; class Clostridia; order Peptostreptococcales; family Caminicellaceae; genus JANQEZ01. The sequence goes on along the minus strand of JANQEZ010000107.1, from coordinate 1,401 downwards.
TGAGGGCTCAATCACTAAACGAAAAGATGGTCGATATATGGGACAGTTATCCTTTAAAGATCCTGCAACGGGGAAAAGGAAGCGAAAAACAGTGTATGGAGCTACACACAGTGAGGTTAGGCAGAAACTTGATAAAATCAGATATGAATTTCAAACAGGAGTTTTTACAGCTGGAAATGATATAACTGTTGAAGAATGGATTATAACTTGGATGGAGGAATACAAGAGGAATAGCCTTAAGAGAGGAACCTATACTAACTATCAGGCAAATTTTAAAAATCATGTATTCCCGTATATTGGAGCTATAAAGCTACAAGATTTAAAAACCCATCATCTTCAAGGTTTATATAACAGACTGCTTAAAGAAGGAAGAAAAGGCACTAGTAAGGGTAATAAGAAGGGATTGTCTCCAACTACAATTAAAAGGATTCATATTCCAATTGCTTCGTGCTTAAAGCAAGCATTAAGAAATGAGCTAGTAAATAAGAATGTAGCTATAACCGTAGAACTACCTAAGCAAAACAAGCATGAGATAAAACCTTTAACTAAAGATGAAATCCAATCCTTACTAGATGCGGCTAAAGGAGATAGACTTTATGCAGCCTTTAAGCTTGAGTGTGGAACAGGACTGCGAAGGGGTGAACTGCTAGGTTTAAAGTGGCAAGATATTAATTTGGACAGTAGAACACTACAGGTAAATAGGAGCCTGGTAGTTGGGTACGATATAGATGCTAGAAAAGAAGGAAAAAAAGCAACATCATTAGTGATTGAAACTCCAAAGACCGAAAAATCAAAAAGAATAATATCTATTCCAAAAGACATAATACAGGAGTTAAAGGCTCATAGAATTAATCAAAAAAAAGAAAAACTTCTTATAGGTAAATACTATAATAATGAAGACCTAGTATTTTGTGATGTAGATGGAAGAAAAATGCATCCTGCAACACTAACGGCGAAATTTAAGGCAATACTGAAGAAAGCTGGTATAGGAGATGCAAGATTTCATGATTTAAGACATTCAGTAGCTACATTACTATTGGAAATGAATGAGCATCCAAAGGTGGTCCAAGAGCTATTAGGTCACAGTAGTATTACAACGACACTCGATATATACAGCCATGTTTCCTTAGAAAAGAAAGAGGAAGCGGCTGCAAAACTAAATACTATTTTTAAATAAAAGACACCTCCAAATTAAATTTTAGAGGTGTTTTTATATTGGTTGCAGTAAAATGGCAGTAAACTTACATAATACTGCTTAATTTAATTTCTAAAAATCAGCTATAAGCATTGAAATTAAAACGTTTGCAGATAATAAAAAATTATTCTTATGGACGTTTTTATTTAAACGTTAAACCTAAAAAGTATAACATCCCCATCCTGTACAATATATTCCTTACCCTC
>JANQEZ010000099.1 GCA_028278115.1 Clostridia bacterium | reverse complement strand
TAAATATATGATATATACTCATGTTTAATCTGCTTAGTAAAGCTGAAATATCTTTCTATTTCTTTATCTATATCGTTTAAGTTATCGCCCTTTGAATACATGGTAACAATAATACTGGCTGAACAATATGCTGCAAATACAAAATCCCCTGATTCTAGACCATCGGCAAAACCCTTTTTAAGATAGGTTATATTTTCCCTTGCATGGGCTCTCCAATGGCTGATAAACCATCCAAAATTATAACTACTTTTAGCCTTTACATCTAAATTATTAATTTTTTCATTTAGCATCAAGCTTAATTTTCCAAATCTATATCCATTTTTATAATTTCCAATTCCAGAGCCTACTATCAATCCATATACCCCATATCCAAAAACCGATGCATATGAGTTTCCATATCTTAAAGAAATACTTACTATCTTTAGCACTACCATTAAGAAAAGATTTTGATCAACTATGTAAGCAACAGGAGTTAAGGACATCAATATATCCATGATGGCAACTTTATAATCATTACTCGCTTTAGGTAAATGGAGTAAATCCTCTATACTCCTATATCCACGTAAAAGCTTTATCCTTAAAAGCTCAAGTCCTATCTTAGCATTGCTAGGATGGGTAGGGATATTCATTCCCAATAGCTTTAATGCTTGCAGTCCCATATCAACAGCTTCATGTGCCTTATCCTGATTTATATATTGTACGATTTTTATTTTATATACCTTGGACTTTTCTAAATCTGAGTTTGCATTTTCCAGTAAGATTCTAAACAACTCTTCTGCATTGTCATATCTAATATTTAGATACTCACACTCTGCTCCATTCATATAAAGGTTATAGGTCAATTCATATTGGCTTTGCCAACTCGCTTTTGGCAGCAATTCTATACCTGCCCTAAAATATCTTAGTGCATAAATATATGACGCAGACGACTTAGCCTTTTTTCCAGCAATTAAATTTAGTCTTGAAAGCTCTAATCTATCCTTTTCCTCAGCTATAAATTCCCTTCCTAGATTGAGATGGTTGACTACATCAAAGATTCTGTCTTCAATATAATTATCATCTGTATCTTCTAGTAAAATCATCCCTATTCTATGGTGAATTTCTTTCTTAAATTTTTCAGAAATCATAGTCGATATCGCTTGTTGTATATAGTTATGGGAAAACTTAAAGGTGATTAAATGATTTTCATTAAACACATTATATTCAGACCTATGCAAGTAATTGTTAAAGTCTTTATTAAATTCCTCCCTTGTTTCAAGCATTCCTTCGGCAACTGCCGATAATATGTCTTTACTGGTTTCAATTTGAGATTTTCCATAAACCTTTGCAAGCAGTTTAAGATCAAATTCATTACCAATGCAGGAGCTTATTTTTAACGCTTCTTGGGTTTTCAGTGGCAATTTTTCGATTTTATTTGCCAATAGCTCCACGACATTCCTTGTGATATTCAATTTCATGATATCATCAGCATTCCATTTCCAACGAATATCGTTGAAGTCAAATTCAATTAATTTTTCTTCATGAAGGAGTTTCAAAAATTCATTTATAAAAAATGGATTTCCATAGGTCTTACTATGAATAATCTTTGCTAAATACTCTACCTCTTCATTATTGGAATGGAAGGTATCACAAAGTAATTGAGTAATATGATGGGTATTCAGCGGCAATAACTGAAGGCGGTTACCACTTATCTCTTCTTCCTCTAAATATTCAAATACACTTCTCAAAGGGTCTGTATCGTTTATTTCATTATCTCGATAACCACATATAATATATAAATACTTAATATCTATGTCCTTCATAATTGAGGTAATAAGGTTTATTGTAGGAAAATCAGACCATTGCAAGTCATCTAGAAAAATAACTAACGGATTATTTATATCAGCAAAAACATTAACAAACTTTTTAAAGAGAAAGTTAAATCGATTCTTCGTCTCATCTGAAGATAATTCTTGTATTAAAGGCTGCTCTCCTATGATAAGCTCAATTTCTGGTATAATGTCAATAATAATTTGACCATTATTTCCAAAGGCTCCTAGTAGCTTATCTCTCCACATCTCAATTCTATCTTCACTTTCAGTTAGAACATGAGAGATTAATTGTCTAAAGGCTTGAACAAATGGATAATATGGAATGTCTCTATTAAATTGATCAAATTTTCCCGATATAAAGTAGCCATTTTCATCTCTAATCTGTCCTTGTAATTTATTTATCAGCGATGTTTTACCAATTCCCGAGGGTCCAGAAATAAAGGTTATCTCTTTCTTTCCACAAGATACCTCCTTAAATATACCCATCAGCGTCATGATTTCCTGATCCCTATTGTATAGTCTATTAGAAATCTGAAATCTGTCCAATATATCGAATTGACCTAATGGAAAATACTCTATATCACCCTTCTTGCTGAGAAGCTTTAGGCATTTATTTAAATCAGCTATAAGACCATAAGAGCTTTGATACCTTTCTTCCGGGTTTTTAGACAGCAGCTTCATGATAATATCTGAAACCACTACGGGTATACCTTTGTTTATTTTACGGGGTAAAATAGGCACCTTAGCAATGTGATTATGGATCATTTCCATTGGATCATTTGCTAAAAACGGGAGACGACCCGTTGCTATCTCATATAATGTTACCCCTAATGAATAATAGTCTGTACGGCAATCTATTTTTCGGTTCATTCTTCCCGATTGCTCTGGAGATATATATGCAAGGGTTCCATCTAAGGTCTTTGGACAATCAGTTATTTCATCATCAGAAGAAAGCTTTGTAGATATACTGAAATCAATTATTTTTACCTGGCTTGTTTCTTTATGGATCATTATATTACTTGGTTTTATATCCTTATGTATTACACCAAACTTATGAATATCACCAAGTATAGTGGAAAGCTGGACTGATATATCAATAAGAGCTCTTATTTCAATTTCGTTTGAATCTATTAAATCCTTCAAACATATTCCATTAAAATATTCCATGACTAAAAACAGCCTATCGCCATGTTTTACTAGTTCATAGGTTTTTAAAATACCATCAATATCTAAAGTTTTCATAACATCATATTCATGCCTTAATCTCATATTGCCTTCAAGGACAGAATCTTTGGTATTAAAGGTCTTTAGGATTACAGGAGTCTCATCCTGCTTACCATATCCTCTATAGATTACAGTCTTTCCACTTGTAAATATTTTCTCAGTTATTTGGTAGCCAGGTACATCGATCATAATATTTACTTCCTTTCTTGCCTAACTATGAGCTCTATATAGATGTGTGACTTAGAAACTTAACCTTTTTTAGAAATATTTCGTAAGCCAAAACTACAATGCCTATTTGGCTAACAGCTAACGGCTGACAGCTCACAGCAAAACATTGAAAGTAAAACTTATCAGTCACACATCTATAAAGATAAAGGCTTTTAAACCTTAATTAATTTTTACTGAAAGATTTTAAAAAAATTCATTTGCCGAGGAAATTTGTTATAAATCTTAATGCAGCATGACTATAGATATGAAACTTCAAAACTTTTATATGTTTTGAAGTTTCATATCACAATTTAAGTGATAGCTCTAAATTTTTTTAAGAAATTCCAACATCTATCTCATCAAAATAATCGTAACCACTGTCATCACCCCTATGAAAATGGAGTACTTCCCCAAATATTAAGTCCTCTAATAAATATTTTGCCTCCTTAAGTAGTATGATGTAATCTTCCTTTGGAAGAATTTTAGTTAATTCTCTTAATTTGAAATGCTTTAAAAATATTTTTAATAGTTCCGCTATATCTTTCTGGGTTACCCTTAAAGTAAATACTCTTTCACAAATCACTGGATCAATCTCATTAAAAAAGTTTATAAACTTATCTAAATCATCGGCACTACCATTGGATAGAAAGTGAGTCATTAACTGATTGAAAAGAATCTGATGCTTTTCATAAACATTTAACTTAACTATATCATTTAAACTATTTGAATCTAGTTTATCCGCCTTAACTAGCTTAATAATATTTTCGGCATAATCCTTATAATTTGTTAGTATAAACGACATTCCCCATCCACAAGGAGTTGTCCAGCACCCAGCATCTCCTATGAAATCAACGTTATCCTTTGCCATTCTTTCAGGCAGCCCTCCAGAAGGGTAATACCCAAATTTTGGCTCAATAATCTCTACATCATGAAAAGGCTGTGTACTCTTTTCTTCTCTTAACATATGCATAAAAACTTCCTTTGCAAGGTCCATTGGCATTTGTTCCTTGTTAAGATATAGCATAAAAAATAGATATGTCTCATCATCTAAAACCATATATTCAAAAACCGGTCTTCCTTCCCTTAGTGAGGTCTTCTTGTCTATATTAGTGTCTTCAAAGGTTTCCCACAGCATATAATCTCCAATTTTTATATTATCAGGTCTTTCTTTATATTTTGCTGTACAGCCATATATTGTCCACCAATAGTAATTCTCGTTCATTTCATAATTTTTAAGTACTACGGAATTATATCCAGAAGCATCTATTAATAATTTCCCCTTAAAATTACCCTTCGATGTTGATACAGTAACTATTCCATTGTCAACTTCATGATTTTGATAAAAGCATTGATTAATAATACTTGAACCATTACCCTTAACTACGTCTACCCAATATGGCAGCAGCTCCTTTTCCTTAATAAATGGATATCTTGGAAACTCCTTTACATCCCAGCTAACTTTTCCGCCTGAAAATGTGCTGGCTAAATATCTTGTAACTCCTCCATATGTAAACTTTGTTATATCCTCATTCTTATTTGCCACATCTAAGGGAACAAACCAGCTTCTATTTGTTTTACCAGCGGTATCCTTTTCGATTACTAATACCTTAAGCTCCTTTGAAAGCTCAGAGGCAGCACTAAGTCCAGCAGGCCCTCCTCCCACTATAATCACATCATACATATTTTTTTGATTCATTAGTATCCTCCTTGTCTTCATAAAAAATTTTTGTATTATGAGATGATACTTCATTGTCATTTTCAATAATTTATTTAGATACAATACATATTTCGACATCTACACCCAATATCCTCCATGTTTAATATAATTTAGAAGGAAATTTTTAAGAAATATGCCTCACAGTATTATAGATGTGTGACCCTAAAACTTAATTTTTTTTGAAATATTTCGTAAGCCAAAACTACAATGCTTATTTGGCTGACAGCTAACAGCAAAATTAAGAACGTAAAACTTCTCGGTTACACATCTATAACTTAAATTTATTTCTCTTTAAAATCTTTTTCTGCTAATATATAATGTATCATGTGTATAAATTTTGGATTGATTATATGCTTTTATACTATCCTGTCATCTCTTAACTAGTTTTAAATAATTTAACCCCTTATGCTAGTTCATGCCACCGGGGGTATTTGATATTTCCTTTTCGTTCATGCTATGAACCTGTTTTTCTTATATTTTGTAGGTTAAAACAGATTCATAAAAA
>JANQEZ010000051.1 GCA_028278115.1 Clostridia bacterium | reverse complement strand
AGATAACCAACTTTAAAGTTTAATAAATTTCAAATAAAAAATGCAGAAGCGTTCATTATTTTCTTTGAAATTTATTTTAAGTTTTAGTGTTGGTTATCTATAGATGTGTGACTGTGAAGTTTTACTTTCAATGTTTCTGCTGTTAGCTGTCAGCAGTTAGCTATTAGCCGAATAGGTATTATCTTAGGTCTGCTATTCGCTACTCGCCACTGGCTTTTTTGTGAAAGCTTAAAAAAGTGGAATACTGCTAAGCACTACTAACCGCTAACTACTAACTAACAGGCGACCAAGGCCGCCTGTTAATCTACATAAGTACTTTTTTGTTTTTATAGATGTAATCATAGCCAGAAATGACTGTAAGTATTACGGTTGACCAAACTGCTATTATGTCAAAGGGAATATTATATAGGCCAAAGGGATAATTATTGAATAGCAATGTCACAATTGCAATAATTTGTGATATTGTTTTAGCCTTTCCCCAAGGGCTAGCCGCTATAACTATTCCTTCGGAAGCAGCAACTGCTCTGAAAACACTTACAATAATCTCTCTAGAAATTATTATAACCACTACCCATGAAGCAAGTTTATCCATCTCAACCAAGGATACAAGGGCTGCAGTGACCAATAATTTATCAGCCAATGGGTCCATAAATTTACCCAGCTTTGTAATTTGGTTTCTACTTCTTGCTATATATCCATCTAAGCTATCGGTTAGTGCAGCAAGGATAAATATTATGGATGCAATTGTAACTCCATATGGAATATCAGCCAAAAGAAAAATCATAAAAATAGGAACTAACAAAATTCTTGAAATAGTAATCTTATTCGCTAAGTTCATTGACAATCTCTCCTATTAAATCATATTCAAGAGCATCGACTATTCTTGCCTTTATAAACTCACCAACGCCAATTTTTTTACTGGAGCTTACATATACTACACCGTCAACTTCCGGGGCATCAAACTCAGTTCTTCCTATGTATACATCTTCATCTTCAACTTTTTCTTCTATAAGTATATCATATATATTACCTATTTTATCCAAATTCTTCTTAAATGATAAGTCTTTTTGAAGCATCATTATTTCATCTCTTCTATTGGCTTTAATATCTTCTTCAATTTGATTATTTAGCTTTGCCGCAGGAGTGTTTTCCTCTTTAGAGTATGTAAAAACCCCCAGTCTATCAAATTCAATAGTCTTTACGAAATCATAAAGCTCCGAAAACTGCTGCTCGGTTTCTCCGGGGAAGCCAACTATTAACGAGGTTCTCAGTGCTATATTAGGAATTTTGCTTCTAAGTTTATTTATTACATCTAAAATATGCTCTTTTGTAGTCCTTCTGTTCATTCTCTTTAATACTTCATTATTGCAATGTTGAATAGGGATGTCTATATAATTACATATTTTATCATTTAAAGCCATAAGTTCAATTAGTTCATCACTTATTATATCAGGATAGGAATACTGGAGCCTTATCCATCTAATGTCTTCAATCTTGCTAAGCTCCTCCAGTAATTTTACTAATTGGTAATTTCCGTATATATCAAGACCATATCTTGTTATGTCCTGGGCTATTATTATTAATTCCTTAGTACCGTTTTTAGCAAGCTCTTTGGCTTCATCTACTATCCTATCTATTGGACGACTTCTGTATTTACCCCTGAGCTTTGGTATGATGCAGTAAGTACATAGGTTATCACAGCCCTCCGCTATCTTTAAATATGCACTATAGGATGGTGTAGTTAAAATTCTAGGCAAGTCGTATTCTACTGCCTTATCAGCACTTTCAGTTGAAACTACTCTCTCCCCATTTCCCAGTACTCTATTTACAATCTTTGCTACTTCGCCAAAGTTCGTAGTTCCTAAAAAGGCATCGGCTTCTGGTATTTCTTTAGATAATTCATCTGAGTATCTCTGAGCTAAACAACCTGTGACAATCAAAACCTTACAATTAGCTTCTTTTTTTAGATTTCCAAGCTCTAAAATAGCATTAACTGATTCTTGCTTTGCACTTTCAATAAATCCACAGGTATTTACTATAATAACCTCAGCTTCTAACTGATCATGGGTCAAGACAAATTCATGCTTACTCAAAATGCCCAGCATTATTTCTGAGTCAACTTGATTTTTTGAACATCCCAAGGTTTCTAGATATACTTTTTCATTCACTTGTTTATGTGCTCCTCTCAAATATGTATAGAACTCATATAAGTCCTATAGTCTTAATTTATAATATTATTCTGGATAAATGTATCGACAGCACCCACTGCCTCATCTATAATACCATAGTTTATCTTTAAATGGATATCATTTATTTTTTTTATAGAGTATTTATATAATGGATCATAATAATTTTTAAAAAGATATTCAATTACATAATTATAATCCCTATTATTAATCTTAGTAATAAGGTTTTCAACATTTTTACTTCCCAATCTTTTATTTAGATGCTTTATAGACTTTATAAGCTTTTCGTCTGTGTCTAATTGATTTTTAACATAGTCATTATAGATATTATCTATCCGGTTTTCCATGCTTGTTTCTATTAATATGTGATACCCACCTGACATTGCATCAATCAAGGAATCGGGAATATTTATATATCCTATTCTCTTGCTTTCGCTCTCTGTAACTATAAATTTATGTTTAGCATTATAGATGCTTTTAAATATATAGGATTCAAATTGCTTTTGAGAAGGAGGCTGACCTTCAAAAAGCATGTCTCCAAATACTGAACCAGAGTTTTTTGCTAGTCTTTCAAAGTTAATTACAGGTATATCTTTATTTTTTAGTTTATCTATAATTATGGTTTTCCCTACACCAGTTAACCCATGTAAAACAATGAATTTATATCTCTTTATTTCATTTTCAAAGAAATCAATAATTAGTCTTCTATATGCCTTATATCCACCCTTTAACTGATATACATTATCTATATTCAATGTGCTTAGCACACCGCATACCGATTTACTCCTCATACCTCCACGCCAGCAGTATATGATTACATTTTCGTATTTTTCTCTAAGCTTCAAAACTTCCTTATAATAATCTTCAAGCTTATAGGAGGCATACTTAATCCCTAAGTTTCTTGCTTTATCAATTCCTTCTTTTCTATAGGCCCTTCCAACCACTGCACGCTCCTCATTCTTTAATATGGGCATATTTATGGAATCAGGAATACATGCTTCACTATATTCATCTTCTGAACGAACATCTATAAAAATGGAGTTTGGTAGTTTAAATGCATCCTCTATGCTAATAATATTTTCTTCCATATATTCTCCACCGCTATTCTATATTTATTAATTATTTTCTAACTAGTCTGACTACTTTTTATTTCCTCAAATTCCTCTTGGGTGAGTAGTACTCTCCTTGGTTTACTTCCTAAGCTTTCGCTTACAATACCCCTTGCTTCCATTTCATCAATTAATCTAGCCGCTCTATTATAACCTATTCTAAATCTTCGTTGAAGCATGGATATTGATGCTTGCTGTGCACTTACAACTAGCTCGATGGCTTCTGAGAGCTTATCGTCCACCTCTTCATCACTTGACTCCTTAACGCTGCTGATCTTCTCAATTATTTCTTCTTCATAATTTATATTTTCTACCTGACCTTTAATAAATTCAACTACACTATTGACCTCTAAATCTGAAACAAAGGCTCCCTGCATCCTTCTCGGCTTAGATGAGCCTACTGGGTAGAATAGCATATCACCTTTACCCAATAACTTTTCAGCTCCACCCATATCTAGTATAGTCCTAGAATCTGCCTGAGAAGAAACTGAAAAGGCAATACGTGAAGGTATATTTGCCTTTATAACACCAGTAATGACGTCAACTGAAGGTCTTTGAGTAGCAACTATTAGATGAATACCTGCTGCCCTTGCCATCTGAGCAAGTCTGCATATTGCATCTTCCACTTGGTCAGGTGATACCATCATAAGGTCCGCCAGCTCGTCTATTATGACAACCAGCTTTGGAAGCTGCTCTTCCTTTGAGCCTTTAAACTTTTCATTGTAGCTATCCAAATCCCTTACGCTGTTTTGGGCAAAAAGCTTGTATCTATTGGTCATTTCCTGTACAACCCAGTTTAGAGCAGCAGCAGCCTTTTTTGGGTCAGTAACAACAGGAAGCAGTAAATGAGGTATACCGTTATAGCAGCTTAGCTCAACAACCTTAGGGTCGATAAGTAAAAACTTAACTTCATCTGGAGTAGATTTATATAATATACTTGTTATCAAGCTGTTTACACAGACACTCTTTCCAGAACCTGTTGCACCAGCTATAAGCATATGAGGCATCTTAGCAAGGTCATCTACTATAGGCTGTCCTGAAATGTCCTTTCCTAAAACAAAGGTTAGCTTTGAACCTTTATCTACAAAGCTCTCGCTCTCTAGGACTTCCCTAAGAGTAACCAAGGTAGAGCTATCATTTGGTATTTCAATACCAACGGCTGCTTTTCCCGGAATCGGGGCTTCAATCCTAATATTCTGGGCAGCAAGACTAAGGGCTATATCGTCGGTTAGATTTACGATTTTGCTTACCTTTACCCCGGGCTTTGGCTGTAGTTCATAACGGGTAATTGTAGGTCCTTTGCTTATTTGAATTACCTTTGCTTCTACACCAAAATTCTGAAGTGTTCCCTCAAGGAGTTTTGCCTTATTTAATATATCTCTCTTATCCTTTGAGGAGCTCTCGTTCGGATTGTCCTTAAGTAATTCTGTACTAGGAAGCTCGTAATTTTCCAGACTGCTGTTTTCTGAAAAACTTAAATCCGATACATCTTCACTAGATTCACTATCCTTTTTAGCAGACTTTGGACTACTGTTGGTATTATTGACTTTATTTGCCTTATCTATAGGCAGTTCTACAACCTTTTTATTGTTAGTATTGGTATAGTCGAGTATTTTAATTTTTTCATCAACCATATCACCTTTGTTTTCTTCTTTTTTATCAAAGGGATTATTTAGTATAGCCTTTATAGTCTTAGTTTTATTGTTAGAACCAGTACTTTTACTTTTGTCTTTGTCTTCGTCTTCACTTACAAGTATGTTTTCAAAGGATATATTACCTATTGATGCCTTGATTGAATTAATCATAAACTTTATGGATTTTCCTACAGCCTTTAAAATATCCATTATAGATAGATTAGTTGTTAAGATTATTGAAAGCACAGCAAGGGTACCTACTATTATATAGCTCCCCTGAACTCCCAGTATGGATAATAAAAATGATGTCAATAAATTACCGATAATTCCACCAGCTATTCCATCTTCAATACCTAAATAATATGATGTGGATAGAGAGTTATAGCTTAAAATATTAGAAGGCATGTCTTCTCTAAAGATTAAAGAATATGTAATAATAACGCAAATATAAAGACTCATAAAACTAATCATAAATTTAGGTTTCTTGGCTTTAAATTCATTTGTCAAAGAAAGGACGCCAGCGGCAATAATCAGGTACGGGAGAATATAGGATGGGGTTGAAAGAAAGCCCATAAATATATTTCTTATTAAAGTTCCTAGTTTTCCCACTGAATTTGTATGTAAGCTAAATATACATAGGATGCCGAATGATACCTGCAGCAATGCCTTAATCTCATTTATTTTTTCATTTTTTTTATTTGTACTTTTTCTGCTTCTAGTTCTCTTTTTTGTCAAAATAATCACCTCTTTAGCTTCTGTAGAATACAGACAATTCTTTATTTAAATGGTCAGCAAAAAAAAATAAAGTGTCAAATTAATTAACACTTTACAAAACCATTATAACATAGAATATATGTTTATCCCAAATTATTGATGGAAAGTTTGAAATTCACCTCTAAATCTTGTATGTTTTAGTCTATATGTATTATCATAGCTTATTTAAAGGCTTTCATTATCCTTTTGGTTCTGATTTAATACCATCTCTCCTGTGATTTTATCTAAAATCATCTCTTTATCACTATTATCTGTACCTTGGTCTGCAATTAATTCTTTATTTTCATTCTGTATTTTAACTTGGTTTGCTTCATTATTTTCCCTTCTGATTATCATCATCTCATTGAGCTTAGCAAGGGCTTTGTCTAGTCCACCAACCTCGTCTATCAATCCTAATTCAACAGCCTTTTCTCCAATTAAAATGGAGCCTATATCATTGGCAATTTCGTCGGTTTCATTCATAAGATCGACAAATCTTTCTCTAGGTATATCAGATGTACGTATAACAAAGTCTATTATTCTTTCTTGCATTTTCTGAAAGTATTTGAAGGTTTGCGGCACTCCAATGACTAAACCATTCATTCTAATTGGATGTATAGTCATTGTGGCTGTTGGAACAATAAAGGAATGATCACAGGAAGTAGCTAAAGGCACTCCTATGCTGTGGCTTCCACCTAATACTAAAGATACTGTAGGCTTAGATAGGCTTGCAATCATCTCAGCTATTGCAAGTCCCGCTTCAACGTCTCCACCTACTGTGTTTAATATGGCTAAAAAGCCTTCAACTTCGTTATTTTGCTCTATTGCAACTAATTGAGGAATTATATGCTCATATTTAGTTGATTTGTTTTGTGGAGGCGATGCACTATGTCCCTCCACATGTCCAATAATAGTCAGGAATTGGACTTTACTGCTTATATTAGGCAGATTCTGGGTTCCCATTTCCTTTATATTTTTTAAATTAGAATTTTCATTTACCTTTATTTTTGCCTTTTTCCCCTCATCCATTTCCATGTATTCAGAAGAAACACTTATATTATTATAATTCATAATCAACACTCCTATAATGTACTTTTATTATTCTGTATTATTATTTTAGCCATAAAAAAAACTACTATACTGAAAATAGCATAGTAGTTTTGAAAAGATTCATTTTCATTTATTTAAACCGAATTCTTGATGCAATATCTTTGAAGCTTTTACAATATCCTCACTGCTTATAAGGCATGATATTGTAGTATTTGAATCAGATGACTGCAAAATCTTTATATTTCCATTAGATAGTGCCAATACCAACCTCGCCATTACACCGGGAACGCCATGAATCTTGTAACCAATGATTGTAACTTTACTGCAATTGGGAGTTAAGATATATTCTATATTATAGGCTTCTAATATATTCCTAATGGGAATGATATTCTTCTCCTCTATGGTAAAAACTTTTCTATCATCAAAAAAGTTAATCATGTCAATACTAATTTTTTTTTCTGTAAGCTCCTTTAATAAGCTCTCATTTCTTTGATCGTTAAAGGGAATATCAATCACAACTTGTGCTATATTGTTTAGATTAGCAACGGCTGTAACTAGGTTTTCAGAATATCCTTTCTGCTTTGGAGCTTTAAAATATGATCGCTGACCATTGATTATCGTACCGTCGGAATCATTAAATGTATTTTTAACCTTTAATGTCAGATTAGACCTTTGTGCAATTTCTACTGCCTTTGGATGGATAACCTTAGCTCCAGACCTTGCCATTTGATAAACTTCCTCATAGCATAGGGAATCAATTACATGGGCCTCTGAGACAAGCCTGGGGTCAGCTGTCATTACTCCATCTACGTCGGTATAGATTTCTACTACCTCAGCATTTAAGGCTTCACCTAGAATCGCCGCAGAGGTATCACTTCCACCTCTGCCTAAAGTAGTTATATCTCCACTGTTTGATATACCTTGAAATCCTGTTATAATAATTATTTTGTCCTCTTTAAGATAATTTATGATTTTAGATGGCTCTACATTAATAACTTCTGCTTCTCCGAAATTGGAATTAGTTGTTATACCTGCTTGAAAACCTGTCATAGCAACAGCATCATAGCCCATAGACTTTATGGTGTTTGCCATTAAAACTGCCGATATGGTTTCTCCACAGCTTATGAGAAGATCTATCTCTCTACTAGATATTTCTGGATAAATTTCATGGGATAGTCCTAATAAAGTATCTGTAGCATATGGGTCCCCACTTCTTCCAATGGCCGAAACCACAACTACTGGAAATTTACCAGCTAATTTTGTTTTTATAACTTTATTAGCTACTTTAACCCTCAAATCATTTGTCGCAACAGAAGTACCACCAAATTTTTGTACAACTATGTCCATATTTGTCCCCCCTTATGCCACGCCTATTACTCACCCGAAACATCTATAGATTCGCATCTATTTAGGGCTTATAAAAGTAATCGCTTTTAAAACTATATTTTATAATATGAATAATACTATGTTGATGTTACTTCTTCCTTGTTGAAATATAGTGATAATTATTCTCTTATATCTTGCAGACTAAAGATACATACCTCCATTACCGTATTTATCACTTTCAAGCTCAATAATAATCATATCGCTTCCAATTTTTTTGACAGCCTCCCAGGGTATCTCCATAAAATCCTTTTCAGAGAAAAGGGAAAAATTACTTCTTATGTCGGGCACCAGTAATGCCTTTATTTTACCCGTCCTTTCGTCAATAAGCAGGTCAGACTCTGCAAGCATTCCCAGCCTAGTACCATCACTTAAGTTTACTATTTCCTTACCACCTAGTTCACCAAATTTCATAATATTTTTCCTCCTCATAGTTTTTTGTTTTTACACGTTATTAATATACTTATTGAAACTCAGGAGGAAATATTACAAATAAAGTTAAAATGTTGTATGTTTTAATGTTACATGTTATTAGGTTAGAGCCTTTGGGTCTTAGAGGGATAAGTCTTAATACTAATCTTTTACTTAATAGAGTGTCCCAGAAACATTCAACGTGGAACATTTAACATTCAACTTCCTAAGATAGCTCATCCTTTAAATAGTCAAAGGTAGCTTCAGTAGTTTTTTCATCTAATTTACCTACAATTGATAAACTAAGTTCTCCGCCCTTGAAAACTCTATCTATAATACTTTTCATGTCTGAAATTTTTATCTTGTCAATTCTATCAAGCACCTCTTTAAGGCTTCTAATCTTCTTACCATAAATAACTGCTTTACCCATCATCGTCATGATGCTGCTTGTACTTTCTAGTCCTAAAATATAGCTCCCCTTTAGTTGCTCCTTTGCTCTATTTAACTCATCTTCTGTTATATAATCTGCTAAGATGCTTTTTATCTCTAAAGAAATTAATTTAGTGATCTTTTGTAGCTGAGAAGGATTCAAGCTCGCATAAATGGAAAACAAACCGAAATTTCTATAATAGCTGGGGTGTGAATATATAGAATAGGCTAAACCATGTTCTTCTCTAATGCTTTGAAACAATCTTGAGCTCATACTCCCGCCAAATATATTATTTAGTATGTGCAGTGGGTAAAGGTTTTCTATACCATCGTTTGCAATTCCTTCAAAGCCAGCACAAATGTGAATCTGTTCGATATCCTTGTTTGTGTATGTATAAGTACTATTAAATACAGGCTTTGTAATTATATCTGACTTTTCATTGTTTAGCTGATGACTACCAAATTTTTTATTCAATTCATCCTTCAAATAACTTTCTTCAAAGCTGCCTGCAACAGAAATTACAATATTTTCACTAGTATAATTCCTATCCATGTATCTAATTATATCATTTCTTTTTAACCCATCAATAGAACTATAGGTCCCTAAAATTGGGTAACCTAATGAATGCTTATGGAAAATAGCTTTTGAAAGAGAATCATATACCAAATCCTCAGGAGAGTCTTCATACATACTAATTTCTTCACATACAACGCTTTTTTCTTTTATGATTTCATTCTCATCAAATTTAGAATTAAAGAGCATGTCACTTAAAACGTCCACAGCAGTAGATAAATGGGAGTCAAGTACCTTTGAATAATAGCATGTACACTCTTTGCTCGTAAAGGCATTTAACTGTCCTCCAATATTATCCATATGAACAGCGATTTCTTTAGCACTCCTATTGGAAGTTCCTTTGAAAAGCATATGTTCTATAAAATGGCAAATACCGTTATTTTCTTCTGTCTCAGATACTGACCCTGTATTTACCCATATTCCTATAGATAGGGACCTTACATGGGGAATTTTTCTTGTTATTACCTTGATACCGTTATTTAAATTAAATTTTTTATACATTATGATCTCCCTTGACAAAAATTTAGATACATATAGATGTGTGACCGAGAAGCTTTACTTTAAATGTTTTGCTGTGAGCTGTGAGCCAAATATAGAGAATCCATAGTAAATCTTAATTTATACATATACTATATTAATGTACATATCAAAATATCCGATGTTTCTAGGGATTTTTGAT
>JANQEZ010000049.1 GCA_028278115.1 Clostridia bacterium | reverse complement strand
CCAAAGCATTTGCAGGTACAGACTGGTATACAGCAACAGTGTGGGGACCCGATAGCTTTGTTAAATGTATAACAATAATAATATATTTATTATTAATATCTTTTATAACCCATATTTTACTCCTTTTTTTCCCTCATAAAAATCAATATTTCAAGTATGCTCCTGAAGTATTGACATTAGGTGTAATAGCTGGTTTATGTAATGCAATTATAATTTTTGTGATAACCAATACGTTGAATGATGGTAGAGGGAATTTAAAATATACTCTATACTATTTTGGCTTAGCCTTAGTTATTTATATTAGTGGCAGAAGATCACTAGAGATAAGACTGGCAGAAATTGCACAGTTGGTGATTAAGTCATTAAGAGAAACAATATTTGATAGACTATTTAAGACAAAATATGAGGAGTTTGAAAAAATAGAGTCAGGACAACTTATAACAACTATAACAGATGATATAAATAGAATCAGAGATTTAGCGGGAATAGCAGTTGTTATGGCCACAAGTATAATTACAATAATTGCAGCCTTTATATATTTGGCAACCATATCAGCCTTTGGCACTCTAACTGCATTGGCTATTATTATTATCGTAGCATCAATATATGGATATTTTAATGGAATAGCGGTTAGACATTTTGAAGAAGCCAGAGAGACACAAAATAAGTTCATGGCAAAAATAGAAGCTTTAATAGGTGGATATAAAGATCTTACCTTACATAGAAATAAAAAATTAGAATATCGAAAAGAAGTAAGCGAAATAAATGAAAAATTTAGAATAAATAATCTTGCAGCCTTTAAGATGTTTGTAAATGCATTTATGCTGGGAGAATCACTTTTTATAATAGTATTGGGTCTTATAGTATTTGGATTCTCATTCTTTTTCATGTCAATAAATGAACAAGAGCTTACTTCATTTGTTATGATACTACTGTATATACTAGGGCCTATAAATCAAGTCATGAATTCTATACCAAGGTTAACACAGATAAATGTGTCAATAGAGAGAGTAAAAGAGTTACTCAAGCAGTTGCCAGAAATAGGTGAGGGTGGAAATGAAGTAAATTTAGAAATCAGGGACAACATAAAAAATATAACAATAAGTAATTTGGAGTTTAAATATGATAAAGAGGATGAAAAAGGTTTTAAAGTAGGGCCAATAGACATGAGTGTTAATAAAGGAGAAATATTATTTATTATAGGTGGAAATGGTAGCGGTAAATCAACACTGATTAAGATGATTACAGGACTCTATAAATCGCAAGGTGGAAGTATAAACCTCAATAATAAAGAGGTAAGTGAAGAGAGTATAGGAGAATATATATCAACAGTATTTGCAGATTCATACCTTTTTGATAGATTTTATAATACACATTTAGAAGGTAAAGAAACAATAATTAAGGAATATTTAACTACTTTTGAGCTACAAAATAAAGTCGAGGTTAATGAGGGTGTCCTAAGTACGACGTCATTATCAACTGGTCAAAAAAAGAGACTACACTTGATGAGATGTTACCTAGAAGATAGGCCTATATTTATATTTGATGAGTTGGCAGCTGATCAAGATCCCTACTTCAGGAAGTGCTTCTATAGAATATTATTGCCAAAGATGAGGGAGGAGGGTAAAATAGTTATAGCAGTTACCCATGATGACCATTATTTTGATGTAGCTGATAAAGTAATGAAATTAGATATGGGACAAATGGATAACATTAGTGATCAATATATGGCTAATTCCCAAATCTCATAAATATTCTTATTTTAGTGACTCGTCACATATGGTCAGTATATGTAGAAGAAGCTAATCATTTAAGATTTAATCCTATGATTAAAGGTGCATATAGGAGAAGAAAAGAAACCATAGAACGAGTTTTTGCAGATATTATATTATATCATTCGCTACAATAAAAAGAAATAAAATTTGAAAAAAATAAGCTCTAACAATTGGAACTAGGGAGATATAGAATATTGATTAATGAAATTTGCTTTCAAACTTTCGAGAACTAGGGAGAGCAAGAAGCAAAGTTTTTGTTGAAAAAATATAATATAGGGGTATAATATATAGTAATTAATGATGTTTTAAAATCCTTTACAGGGACACTTGAAGACCATGTGGGTTGGAAAATATAATATGCTTTAATCTACCCTACATGGCTAGTAGGTGTAATTATTACAAATATTTTGCCATAAAAAGAATAAAGGAGGAAATACAATGCTAGTAAAAGGAAAAGATATACTTATCCACGCCCATGAAAATGGGTACGCTGTAGGAGCATTTAACGTAAACAACATGGAACAGGTTCACGCAATAATTGAAGCTGCTGAGGAAACGAAATCACCGGTGATAATCCAAGCCAGCCAAGGTGGTCTTAAATATGCTGGAGTAGAATATATATCTGCTATGGCGACGGTTGCAGCAAAAAATTCTTCAGTACCAGTAGCAATTCATCTAGACCACGGGACAGACTTTAAACAAATAATGCTATGTATTAGAAATGGATTCACATCCGTAATGATAGATGCATCACATTATGAGCTTGATGAAAACATTAGAAAAACAAAGCAAATAGTTGAAATGGCCCATGCAGTAGGAGTTTCAGTTGAAGCAGAGCTTGGAAAAATAGGCGGTGTAGAAGACGATATAGCTGTAGACGAAAAAGATGCTACCTACACAGACCCAGACGAAGCAGAAAAGTTTGTAAATGAAACAGGAGTAGACTATTTAGCAATAGCAGTTGGAACAGCCCATGGACCATATAAAGGAGAACCTAAGATTGACTTTGATAGAATCAAGGTTTTAAAGGAAAGACTTAATATTCCATTAGTTCTACACGGTTCGTCAGGAGTTCCAGAAGAAAGTATAAAGAAGGCAGTTAGTCTAGGAATAAACAAGATTAACATAGACACAGATATCAGAATGGCCTTCCACAAAGCAGTTAAAGAATTCATAAAAGAGAATCCAGATGTATATGACCCAAGAAAGATTTGCGGTCCAGCTAGAAAGCATATGAAGGAAGTAATAGCTGAAAAGATGACCATGTTTGGCTCAGCAGGAAAGGCATGGAGATAAGTAGTCTATTGATGGCTGTTCAATTTCAGCTTGTATCCAATTAAATCCTGACTTCTTGAGCTTTGTTAGCAATTTGAAGAAGCTGCTCACAATAGATTTTTTATCTATTGTGGACAGCTTCTTCCTTTAATACAGTTTTAGTAAGAGAAAAATTATTTAAATTTATTTCACAATCTGCAAAATCGAAACTATTGTTGTGAGTAATTATAATTGTTATTTTTTCATTTCGTATTTTTTTAATTGTACTTTCTAATAATAATTGAGAATGTATTTCTACAATCCTAAAAAATATATTCCTATATATACTTCCCTAATTCTACGACTATTAACCAAAAGTCCTAATCAACCCCTGTAAAAATAAAGGTTTTAAGAAAATATGCTTTTCAGCCATTGGGTGAAAGATAATAATGACTATTACCTATCTTTTTCTGCGTTTTTGCTTATATATTGGGTAAAAATATACTAGTAAATACAACAAAAAGGAACCCTTATCATGATTAATAAAATTGATTTTAAAGCTAAGAATTTAACATCAAACGCCAGTCTTTTTCTTCTACTACAATATACAAAAGATGAAGGTATTTTTGATATGATTGAAGAAAATCTTCTTTTTGACAATACTAATACCAATAAAATCAAGATGAATCATATAAAGACCATGATCTGTGGTCACTTTATAGGAATTGATAAATTAGAAAGACTAAAGCTACTTCAAAATGACCCACTCATTAATGAATTTGATATTTCTGTAAGAGAGCCTGAGACAGTATCTAGATTCCTATGTAATTTTAGCTTCAAAACCACACAAATGTTTCGAGACATTAGCTTTAAAGTCTTCAGAAAACTACTTGATAAAAGCGAGTTAAAATCAATATACAGACAGCAGATAAAAACATTTCGCTTAAAATATGTTTTTATTGTAGCAAAGATTATACGGACTGCAAGATATGTGATTATGAAGATGTCATCCAATTATCCATATAAGAGGGTGTATGAAAGACGTTTATCCTAAAAAGTACAATCGAAATTTTTTGTAGTGGCTCTTCATAAGTTTTAAAGAGTCAGCTTAATATGTAAAAATTTCTCAGTTATAAGGATATATATGGAAAGGTAGTGATGAAAATGTTATAATATACAAGATATTACCTGAATTATACATAAGTTAACCCCTTGTGTTAGTTCATGCTGCCGGGGGTATTTGATATTTCCTTTTAGCTTATGCTATGAACCTGTTTTTCTTATATTTTGTAGGTTAAAACAGATTCATAAAAATCACTCAAATGAAATATCAAAACCCCCTTAAGTATTGATAA
>JANQEZ010000014.1 GCA_028278115.1 Clostridia bacterium | reverse complement strand
TGAATTATAATATAAAAATCGTTGATTTGTATTGTCTTATCCATACCTAATCACTTTACTTGTACCTATAATTTACATGTTCTAGCCTGACACTTATAATTTATAAGTACATTTTTATAGAGCATTTGATTTTTGCTGTTAATTTAAAATATGTTTTGAAATTTAAGTAAGTATTCAGAATTTACAATTGTCGGTATTTGTCTATAGAAAATCATGGAAAAAGGAAAAAATAAAATATATAATTAATTTATTATACTAAAAAATTAAAGATGGGGGAAAGATTTAGAATGAAAAAAGCTATATTTATTTTATTAATTGTATTTGTATTTACAAGCATTATCGGATGTTCTTCTAATAGTGAAGTTTCAAAAGTTGAAACACCAGTAGAATCGGCTGAAGAATCGGTAGAAGAAGCAGAAAAAACTGAAGATAAGGTCAAAGAAGAAGATATTATTGGTAAAATAGGGGATACTCTAGCCCTTGATGGAATTACTGTAACTGTAACAAATGTTGGTACTAATACTGGTAAAGTTAATCAATATAGACCATTAGAGCAAGATTATATTCTAGAAGTTGAGTTAATAGTGGAAAACAATAATAAAGATAGTAAATTCATAAGTGATAGTGATTTTAGCATGTATGATGAAGAAGGTTTTGAGATTACAAAAGCTCTTTTAAGTGATGAAACCGCTATTAGTGCAAATATACCAGGAGGCAAGAAATTAAAGGGAAAATTATTTTATGATGCTCCAGAACAAGAAGGGGAATTTGAATTACAGTTTTTATCATTTTTGTCCTTTAATGATACTCCTATGATTTGGAAATTACCAAACGGCAAAGAAGAGCAGGAAGCAGTAAAAACGGAAAAAGATTTTATGAAAACTGAAATTGAAAGAGATATTGTTGGTAAGTTAAATGAGCAACTGTCTCTTGATGGAATTAATATTACATTAACAAATGTTGGCATTAATACGGGTAAAGTTAATCAATATAGACCATTAAAGAGAGATTATGTTTTAGAAGTTGAGTTAATAGTAGAAAATACTAATAAAGAAAGTCAGTATATAGATTCAAATGAGTTCTGCTTATATGATGGATCAGGATTTAAGCTTGAGAAAGCTCTTCTTAGTAATGAAATGGCTATTAGTGGGGAAATACCTGGTGGAAAAAAAATAAAAGGAAAACTTTTTTATGATGTCCCAGAACAGGAAGAGAATTTTGAATTATATTTCCTATCATCAGCTTCTATAGATGATACATATATGATTTGGTCATTACCGAATGGGAAATAATTGAACCATAGATTTTCATTTGGCTAAATTCTTATAATTGTTTTGTTGAGAATCCTTTTACAACAAACTTCACACTAATACTTTGAAGGGTCTTGAGATTTTCATTAGTGTATGTTACTTCTTTCATTTTTAACTTAAAGCTCTCGAAGAAGTCAAAAGACTTTACTTTATTGGCAAACTTGGTAACTGAAACTAGCCAAGCAGAAGTATTTACCACTTTATTTTCATCTAGTTTAAATGCTATATTTTTCATAGGTGAGATACCGCCTTTCTGTTGATTATTTTGTCATGATTTAATACTTCGATAGGCGAGTAACTCTCACCTATAGCTGTTTTTTGGTAAATATATTATGGGAATTTTATGTAATCACATGTTTGAAAACTTAGGTAGGTAATTACTTCTGAAAAAGAACAGCTACTAACAAAGAGTAGATTGGAATAAATTTTCCTTATCTACTCTTATTTTTTACTCTTCTTAGAACCCTCATAAATTTAATGTTTCTAATTATTTTTTATAATTAATTTGCATTTAATGCAATTATTACAACTTAAACTATAATATTTTTCTTATTATTTTGTATTCACTGTGTTTTTAATGCTTTCACAAATTACAATATGTTCAGGAATTACCCACACTTAGAATACCCACAACTCCTACACACTACACATCCGCCTTCATGCTCTAATTTACCTGTGCACTCTGGGCAGTTGCTTATTAATTTTCCTTCATCTAAGGCTATATCCCTTCCTATTGATATTTCTTTTTCATATGTATTGTTGCATATTTCCGCTAGTGTGCAGAGAGAGCAGTTATCTACACAACCCATTTCTTCCTTGTCTTCGATTTCCTTTGCTATATCGTCTATATTTGTTTCGTCTATGTTTATGTTCATCTTCATTAGTTTTTCCAAGGTTTTGCCTATTCCATCGGGACATGATAATACGTTTATTCCATTATTTCCTTTGCCTCTTTGTCTCAGTGTTGAGTGGCATCTAATACCCTTGAGTTGTTCTATGATTGACTCAACGCTGATGCCTGAACGAAGTCCAATGGATATAAGTCTGCTTGTTGCTTCACTTTGGCTTGGACATCCGCCTGCTCTACCTAGATTGGTGAATACTTCGCAAACGCCTTTCTCATCGTAATTAGCTGTTATATATAGGTTACCACAGCCTATTTTAACTTTTTCAGTGATTCCCATTGTGGTTATTGGTCTTGTTCTTGGAGTTATTCCGCTAACCTCTGTTGTTGCTACTTCTTCCTCTTTTGCATTTTCAACCTTGCCAATGTTTAGGACTTGACTATCTCTGCTACCATCCCTATATATTGTAATTCCTTTGCAGCCTAGTTTATATGCAAGTATGTATGCTTCACTAACCTCTTTTTTTGTTGCGTCATGACCGAAGTTAACGGTTTTAGAAACTGCATTATCTACATTTTGCTGGAATGCAGCCTGCATCTTTATATGCCACTCTGGCGTAATATCATGGGCAGTAACGAAAATCCTTTTTATGTGCTGAGGTATTTCTGGTATGTCATATATAGTTCCCTTTTCAGCAACTTTTTCCATTAGGGCTTCAGAGTATATGCCTTCTTTTTCAAGATATGCTTTAAATAGTGGATTAACTTCAACAAGTTTGTCATCATCCATAACGTTTCTAAAGTAGCATAGTGCGAATAGGGGCTCTATTCCGCTTGAGGTTCCAGCTATTATACTGATTGATCCCGTTGGTGCTATTGTAGTTGTTGTTCCATTTCTAAGCTCAATACTATTTTCTTTAAATATACTTCTATCATAGTTAGGGAATGCTCCTCTTTCCTTGGCAAGCTCGATAGATTTTTTCTTTGAGCTATCGTTAATAAACTTCATGATATCCTTTGCAATATTAACGCCTTCTATAGAGTTATATGGGATTCCTAGCTGTACAAGCAAATCTGCAAAGCCCATAACGCCTAGACCGATCTTCCTGTTTGATTTAGTGGTTTCTTCGATTTCTTTTAATGGATATTTATTTACTTCTATTACGTTATCAAGGAAATGGACTGCTAAGTCTACAACCTCACCAAGTCTTATGTAATCAACTACTGTTTTTCCTTTTTCCTCTTTTATCATCTTAGATAGGTTTATGGAGCCTAAATTACATGATTCATATGGTAGTAGAGGCTGCTCACCACAATTATGTACAACGAAACCATTGGCTATTAATGAATGGGTAATCTCTTCTGAAATATCATATACTTCTGTTTCTTCTTCTTCTGTTATTCCTAATACGTTACTTATGTACTTTGTATTTTTTCTAGATTCTCTATTAATTTCATTTAATTTTTCATTTTTTCCATGATGAATTATATTTTTAATTAGAGCCTTGAATCTACATACATCATTACCATTTATAATTAATTCAAAATAGGGCTTAGAGTCATATGCTTTCTCTTCTCCATCTTTAGTCACATATTTAAATTTAGATTGTTCTTTTTTAGTTCTATTATATATTTTTGAATATATTCCTGAGTTAAGTAACAATAGCTGTACATCCTGGAACAGCATAAATGAACTTGAAGTTAATCTAATGTCCTTATGACTCTCATCTATATAGTTAATAGTTCCGTCGGAGCTAAAAAGTCCATTTAGGAATGCACTAACCGTCTTTTCAGATGCAGTAAAAATTGAACTTGGCACTTTTTTTTCATGAGCTCGTTTGGCTTCAATTCCACAGCTTTTAATTAAATTGACGAAATCTTTTCTTTTAAATAGTAATTGCCACGTATTATTTTCTCTTTTATTGACTATTCCTTTTCCTGCTCCTTTAAGGGATGCTATTTCTTGCATTTTTTCCATTATATATTTTTCATCGTTAGCAAATACCATTCCCACAACTTTCTCATCAGATGTAAGCCAGCCATCTCCTGTAATCCAACCTAAAAATAATCCTAAATCCTCTCCAATTATATCCTTTTCTGCCCAAAATCCTTTTCCAGATTGTATTAGCACTTCATCTCCGATTTGTAAATCCTTAGCTTCAATCCATTCTTTTGTAGTAAAAATTTTATGTTCAGGTGTGACCTTTAATTCTTGTCCATTCTTTAATGTTATTTTAAGTGTCTTCTTATTACCTGTTTTAAATACCTTTGCTCTTCTTAATGTAATGCCATTTTTGTAATACTCTCTACCATTATGCTTCACTTTTTCATTTACTACTCGATCATCAGTAATAATACTTATTTCATAATCCTTATATTTGTCAAATAAATCTTTAACTTTCTCCAGACCATTTTTAGTTGAAATAAAGGTATCTGGATGAAAACATGGATTTGTACTTTCTATTTCTCCTATTTCTGGCACAATATTGTCCCTATTTATTCTATCTAAAAATACTATACCCGGCTCTCCGTTCTTCCATGCCATTGAAACTATAGTATTAAATATGTCTCTAGCGTTTAACTTACCCACTGTCTTCTTTGTTCTAGGCTCGAAAAGATGGTATTCACGATTTTCTTCTACTGCCTTCATAAAATCTTCTGTAAGCCCTACACTTATATTAAAGTTATTTAGTTCATCGTTGTTTTCTTTACATTTTATAAACTCAACTATATCTGGATGGTCTATACGTAATATACCCATATTTGCTCCACGTCTTCTGCCACCTTGCTTTACTGCTTCAGTGGCCGAGTTAAATACCTTCATGAAGCTAATAGGTCCCGATGCTACTCCTCCTGTTGAAGCTACTGTAGAACCTTTGCCCCTAAGTCTTGTAAAGCTAAATCCTGTTCCCCCACCGCTTTTATGTATTAGTGCTGCATTTTTTACTGCTTCAAATATACCTTCCATTGAATCGTCTACAGGTAAAACGAAGCATGCCGATAGCTGTCCCAATTCTCTCCCTGCATTCATAAGTGTTGGAGAGTTTGGAAGAAATTCAAGCTCTGTCATCATTTTATAAAACTTTTCTTCTACACTTTTAACCTCTTTTGATGTAGTGTATTCTTGGTCAGCTGCCGCTATGTACCTTGCTACTCTCCTAAACATATCCTCTGGCGATTCAATTACATTCCCTTCCACATCCCTTGCCAAATATCTTCTTTCAAGCACCGTCATGGAGTTTACCGAAAGTTGCATATTACACCATCCTTATCTATATTTAGTATTTCATTCTCCAGAATACACTATATATTGTATCACCTTCTGTTTTTCGAGTCAAAGGAAAAAAGAGTTTAGCCCTTTGTTATGTTTTAAAGAAAAGCTTATTTTGATGCTAAATATGATGAATATACTTATATATGAAAAGAAAGCAATTTACAAAAAACGGTGCCTAAGCACCGTTTTTTATGATAAGTCCATTATTATTTCAAGTAATTATTCTAACCATATCTTTTATTGTTTCTTCTGTAAATTCACCTTTTGTATACTTGCGTTTAGCTACTATTATATCTATCTGACTTCCTTTTTTCACTACTTCTCTTAAAAACTGTGGGATTTCTATAAAGACTCCGAGAACCTTAAAATTTTCATCCATGAAAATAAAGGTAGGCGTTTTTGTTTTTCCATCTACTTTATATTCATTAAGGTATTCTTCATTTCCTTCTCTTGATACAATCTTCATCTCTATAGCTTTATTTAAATCACTTATTTTTTTTAAAGCAGGGATATTTATTACGCAATCGGGACACCATATTTCAGCAAATACTAGGACATTGATTTTCTTATGTATAGACTTTATCTTACTTAGTAGTTCATCATTAACTTGTATATTATTGTATATATCTAATATCTTATCTATATAAGCACCGTCGTCCAGAGACATAAACTCCTCAAAGGATATACCCTTGTCATATAATTTGGCGATGTCCATTTTTAACCCCCTTTATATTGCATGTATATCTTTATTTGGTTGACTAGATCGGTATAATTGCATAATATAAATGATGATTATTGGATTTCCCCAATAATCAATAAATTTGTATATCTTCACAATTTTATTATATATAATTTTTTTTAATAATACAATTTTATGCTGAAATCCCCTTATCTATTACTATTATTAGATTTCAGTAGATTTCTTTATATAGAATACTAATAATTACTAATTACATTTTTATATAGAGTACAGGTCCAAATATGGGAATCATTTTCGGATTTGATGAAATTCCCTAAGTAACGTAAAGCTAAAAAAAACCTAAAAGGATAAAATCCTCTCAGGTTTTTTCATATAAACTGGCAACGACCTACTCTCCCAGGCAGCTTCCCACCAAGTACCATCAGCGCTGAAGAGCTTAACTTCTGTGTTCGATATGGGAACA
>JANQEZ010000426.1 GCA_028278115.1 Clostridia bacterium | reverse complement strand
TACCCTCATCAAAGACATGGAAAAGGAATAAAGATACAACCAGCCAGATTACATATGATATTGATGACAATGGTAATATTCTAAAGGAAACAAATATTAATACCGATTCCGAGAATAAATGGGTTGTAACTGATTATCAATACGACAACTATGGAAACATGACTAGAAAAGAAGAATATGATGGTGCTGGAAGATATATTACAAACTATGAATACGGTATTGATGCAAATAATGTGGACCAAAAAGGTGCCTACTTAACAAAGCAATATACCTTAGTAAATGGAGTAGAGTCTGCTAAAAAATATGCATATGATATAAACACAGGCAATATGAAGGCTGAAATAGATCAAAATGGAAATAGAACAGATTATACCCATGATATATTAAGCAGAGTAGTGGCGGTTAAAAGATCAGATGAAACTACAAAAAAGTATAGCTATGATGAGAATGCCTATGCCAACATGAAAATAAAATATACAGACCCAGATGAAATAGAATTCTTATATGAATATGATACATACGGAGATTTGGTTAAAGCAAGCGTCTTAGATGATGATAAATGGAATATCCTAGAGGAAATAGAGTATGACAGCCATGGCAATAAAACAAAGGAAATAGACTCAAATGGACACAGCATAAGATATGAATATGACAGTAAAAACAGACTTGTCAAAAAGTCATATTATGAAAATAATACAGTAAGTAAAGGCAGCATGGAGCTTGAATATACAGTAGGATTGGATAGTGATACCTCACTGCTGGTCACTATTACCGATGAAGAGGGCTATATAAAAAAGTTCTACTATGACATACTAAACAGGCTCATAAAGTCAGAGGTAACCCCTGATAATCAAAACTATTATACAAGCAGCTATACCTATGATTATGTAGGAAATAAGCTCACAACAACCGATGCAAAAAACAATACCTCAAAATACATCTATGATAGCCTTGGAAGACTTATAAAGAAAATTGACTCAAAGAATAACGAGACAGAGTACACCTATAATGCACTGGGAAAGGTTCTTACCATAAAGGAACCTGGAAATAAGATAACCCAGTATATATACGATGAAAAGGGCAGAATTAAGACAAAGAAGACATATAAAGAAGGGACAAATGACTATACATATAAAAAATATACATATGATAGCTCAGATAATTTAATAGGCCATTTAGAAGGTAAAGTAATGTCTGGTGTGGACAATGTTGCATCACAGACTAACTATGTATATGACCAAATGAATAGAGTGGTGGATGAATATGTAAAAATAGATCATACAAGGACAAGCCATATAAACTATACCTATGACAATAATGGAAATAAAATTAAGATTTTAGAATATGAAGATGAATCACAAGACAATTATATACTCTACAATTACGATTACGACTTTAGAGGAAAAGTAAAAACAGAGGAAGGGGTATATAAGAAGCTTGATGAACAAGGTGAGTATATAGATAAAGGCCGCTATCTAAAGAAATATGAGAGAGATTATGCTGGAAATCTAATAAAAGAAGAAGTATTCAATGGCAGCAGCTTTGATACTACCACATACGAATATGACAACAGAAATAATCTAATAAAAAAGACGGAGCCTTTCGCCAAGGATGGAGCAGTAAAAACAACATCATATAAATATGATAAGAAAGGAAACCTTTTATCTCAAAGTATAAGAAGAAAAGGAATACAGTCCACATTATCCTATGTATATGATGGACTTGGAAGAACCATAAGCAAGATTAATCCTTTGGGAAATACAACACGATATGTATACGATGAGAATAACAACCTCATAAAGGAAGCAGACCCAAGGTATCTACATTTGCCTTTAGATACAGCACCGGGTATCCAGTATGAATATGATGAACTAAACAGAAGGGTTAAGACCATAGTATTTGATGGCAGCAAAGAAGAGGTTTTGCAGTACAGAGAGTACGATGGAAGGGGTAACCTCATAAAGGAAGCAGATGGTGATGGCTATAATAGTGAAAATTCATCTCTATCCATAGCAAGGACATATGAATACGATGCAGAGGATAATATAATAAGATACATATCTGCCCAGGCTATGGCCTATAACCTTAAGAATGGAACCAACAATCATACAAAAAAATATACCTATGATGGCTCTGGTCAAATACTTACCGAAGAAGATGCCTTAGGTAATAAGGTAGAAAACTCATATTACCTAAACGGAAATCTAAAGGAAAGGATTTATCCAGGCGGAGAAAAGGAAAGCTATGACTACGACCTTACGGGTAAGCTCTTCCTAGAAAAAACAGATAAAGCTGGAAATAAAACGAAGGTGTATAACACCATATTTAAAAAGCCATATATGAAGGAATATCCCGACGGTACATATGAGGTCTTTGAGTACTGCGAAAAGGGGGAGCTAATCAAGAGCTATGATAGAGAAGGCAATGAAACCTCCTACAAATATGATCCATCGGGTAACCCAGTAGAGGTAAGAGAATACATAAAGGAAGATGGAAGCTTCCATTACTACAAGCTCACAAAAAATAGCTACGATGAGGGAAGTGCTTTAATAAGCAGCGAAACCTTTGAACACAGAGTACCTAAAGCCATAGGGCAAAGCTCAGTGACTATATCGGCTGGAAACAAAGTAGATTATATATATGACAAAGCCGAAAGGCAGATAAAGGTACTAGGACCAAATGGAAGAGAAACGGTAAAGGAATACGATAAAAAGGGAAACCTTATTACAATAAAGAAAAAAATAAATGACTCAGACTATGATATAAAGAGATATGAATACGATATAAAATCCCAGCTTATAGGGGAGTCTACCTTGGTAAAGACCTCCGACATAGAGACAAAATATCTTGTCCATGCCAAGTACGACAAAATATACTTTGATAAAGTGCTATCCACCACAGTATATACCTATTACAGCAATGGCCAGATAGAAAGTAAAATAGACCCACAGGGTAACGTAACTAAGTATGAATATGACTTCGATAAGAGACTGACAAAGAAGATTGACCCACAAGAGGCAGCTACAGTCCATCATTATGATTCAAGGGGTAACCTTACTGAAACCATTAATGCTAGGGGAATATCCACATACTATGAATATGATATATTAAACAGATTAACCCATAAAAAAATACCATCGTCAGATGGAGAGCTGGCAATCACAAGATACATATATGACATCATGGGTAATCTGGTAAAGGAGATTTCGCCTAATAATTATGAAAAATCTAAGGACAAATCATCCTCAGCAATCAATATGAAGGGCTTAGGCTACACATATGATAATATGAATCGCCGTATATCCACTCTATCAACCGATGGAGAAATAATAGAATACATAGACTACGATAAAAATGGAAATATAAACAAAGTAGTGGACGGACTAAGATACACAGGAGATATAAATGCATCTTTAGGAACAACATATATATACGATGGACTCGGTAGAATATTAAGCATAACCAATCCATTAGGAGATAGTACATATTATGAATACGACATATTAGATAACCTTACAAAGGAAACAGATACAAGAAACAACGAAACAAAGTATGAGTACAGCTCCGACAGCACCCTGGAAAGAGCCATATTTGCAGATAAAGGAAGCATAGAATATACATATGACTATCTTGGCAGAAGGACAAGCATAAAGGATCAAAGGGGAAATATAACCACCTTTATATACAATGGATTTGGAAAAGAGAAGGAGATAACCGACCCATACAATAGCACATTAGAATTTAAATACGACCTAAATGGAAACCTAGTAAAATCTAAGGATAAAAACGGCAGCATAACAGAGCTGTATTACGATTCAAATAACAGGCTTGAGGAAAAGAAAATGCCCCTTGAAAAGGACGGCAGCGGAAACACAATATATAGGGTAGAGGGCTTTATCTATGATGAAGTGGGAAATATCACAAGGAAAAGTATTAAAGATTCAAAGAGGTTGTTTACAGCCAGAGAAATAAACTATACCTATTATGATAATAACCTCGTGAAAACCGAAACAGACAGCAGTGGAGCATATATAGAGAGATACTACGATAAAAACGGAAACCTAATAAAGTCAAAGACTCTAAGAGATACAGGAATATATGACATAGAGCGATTTGAATACGATGATCTAAACAGACTGACAAGTAGCATAAAGCTGGTAGACGAAGAAGATATATATGGAGCAGGAGGCTTCCCAAATATAAAAAGCCTGAGGGATGATGAATATTCAGAAAAAGTCCAAATAATAACCAGCTATGAGTACGATATCCTTGGAAACAGAATAAAGCAAGTAAGTCCAAGGGCATTTGAGTATGGGTTAGGTGACATAGATAGAGAAAAGCACACAATAAGCTTTACCTATGATATGTTAAACAGACCAGAAAGAATAATAAGAAAACATAAAGGCAGAGATGTATATATTCAGTATTACTACGATGAAGCAGGAAATAAGATAAAGGAAAGAAACGAAAGAGGCTATGAAACCAGCTATACCTATGACCCTGTAAACAGAATTAAGACAATTACAGACCCAAAAAATAATGACATTATCTATAGCTATGATTTATCTGGAAACAAGATATCAGAGATGAATGCCAAGGGCTCTGCCATGACCTACAGCTATGATAAGCTAAATAGACTAGAAACAATCAAGGACCCATATAACAAAACAATAAATAGAAACACCTATGACCCAAATGGAAACATAATAGAGCAGATAGATGCAAAGGGATATAAAACAGAGTATCAATATGACCTTGCAAACAGACTGATAAAAGTAATTGACCCAGAGACAGCACAGCTAAGGGGAGATAAATTCAAAGTAAAATATGAATACAATCCATTCGGAGAAAAGGTAGAACAGACAGATGGACTTGGCAGCACCACTAGCTTTATCTACGATGGCGGAGGAAAGCTTCTAGAGGTAATAGATGCTCTAGGTGTTAGTACAAGCTATACCTACGATAAAGCAGGAAATAAGCTTACAATGCTCGACGGTAGAGGAAAAATTACAAGCTACAGCTACGGAGCCTTTGGACTACTTATGAAGGTAACAAATTCAGAAAATAAAGATATAAACTACAAATACGACATAGCAGGAAGCGTAGCAAGGATAGTGGATAAGAATGGAAGCAATATCCTATATACATATGACAGTAGAAACCTTCTCCTTACACAGGAAGTATTAGAGACAAGTGATATTATAGAATATGACTACGATGCAGTAGGAAATAGGATAAGGATGGAGGATGAAAGTGGAACAACCACCTACAGCTATGATGGAAATAACTGGCTGGAGGAAATAACAAAGGACGGAGAAGACTATATAAGCTATACCTATGATGAAATAGGAAACATAGAAACCGTCACAGATAAAAAGGGCTTCACAGTATCCTACACCTATGATAAATCCAGCAGGATGGAGACCGTAAATTATGATGGTAATACAACCATCTACAGCTATGATGACAATGGAAACAGAAAATCCATAACCTATGATGGAGGAGTAAAAGAAGATTACAGCTACGATAAAAACAATAGACTCTTAAGACTTACAAACAAAAAACCAAACTCAGGCATAATATCAAGCTACAGCTACACCTATGATTTAGCAGGAAGACAAATAACAAAGACCGACAGCTATGGCACAACGGATTACACCTACGACAAGGTAGGAAGAGTACTTAAAGTAGAAGCACCGGGTAAAACCACAATATACAGCTATGACAAAGCAGGAAACAGACAAAGCCAGACAGAAACCTATACATCGGTGCAGCCCAGTGGATATATTGACCAGATGACACAAAACCAGGTACAATATAAGCAAAAGAAAAGTGAGTACATATACTCATCAGCAAACATGCTTTTAAAGCTTGTAGAAAAAATGTACGATGAAGAAGGAATAGAAGTAATAGAAAAGACAACAAGCTACATATATGACGCCAATGGAAACGAACTAAGACAAATGGCAAGCTATATCCTCCCCCATAACATGACTATGAAGCAAAGCACAGGGGGAAGCCTTCATGGAGAAGGACTAGAAGGAACAATAAACACCCTAATAGAAAAAGTAGAAAACACCTTCGACGGCTTCAACAGACTAAAGAAGGTAGACAGAGTTAAAGCTGGAGAAAGAAGCATAGTAACATATATTTACAATGGAGATGGACTAAGAACCAGAAAGGAAGTAAAGAAATCCAGTGAAGGATATGCTAATAAAGCAATCAACTATTACTACGACAGACAACATGTAATCCTAGAAACAAACGAAGCAGAAAACATAAAAGCAAGATACGTAAGAGGTATAAACTACATAGCAAGATACGGAGAAACAAACGACCTAAGCTACTACCTATACAACGGACATGGAGATGTAGTACAAACAGTATCAGAAGCTGGAGAAGTATTAAACCAATATGACTATGACATATTCGGCAATCCAACACTAACAGTAGAAACCTACCAAAACGCCATAAGATATGCAGGAGAGTTCTACGATGAAGAAACAGGACTATACTATCTAAGAGCAAGGTACTATAACCCATATATAGGAAGGTTTATAAGTGAGGATAGCTATTGGGGTGAGGATGTAAATCCCCTGAGCCTTAATCTTTATACCTATACCTATAACAATCCGATAATGTATGTAGATCCAACAGGATATTCACCAGATAGAGTAGATGAGATAATAAAGGAAATAGATGAACAAAAGAAGAAGTGGATGGAAGACGATGATAAACGAGATAAGAGCCAAGGAATAGATGGATGGACCGAAAGTCAAAGGGATGCTCATAAAAGAGCTAATGAGCTTCGGAAAGAGCTTCGAGATGAATTAATCGAGCGTGAAGAATACGACAAAGATGCAGAAACATTAGTTGCAAACAAAGGACTAAAAGGTGCAGGTAATTGGGAGAGGTATAAGTTAAATAGAACAAGGAAGAAGAACAAGGATAAAAAAGCTAGTGGAGAAATAACAGTAAAGGATATAATTGAAGAAATAGAACTAGAGGAAATGGTTATATTAGCGGAAACGTATAATCGGAATATAATAAAGTCTATAGAAGAAGATAAAAATTTGATTGACGAACAAGTGATGGTAAATCGTTTTGAAGATGTTAAAGGTGCGTATAGAGAGGTTTTTAACGGGTTGTTTAATGAGCAGATTATTGAGGATATAGGCGAAACAGGACCGAGTTTAATGGAAGCTGCTGAAATGGCAGAACATGTATATTTTAAATATAGTGTAGAAAAAGCAAAAAAAGATGAATTGCTTGGCGAATGGAAGTTAGAAGATGTTTATGAGCCTGGAAGTCTACGAATAGGAGTATATGCAAGAACCAATGCAGATGGAGTAAAGGAATATGCATTGGTTAATAGAGGAACACAGAATTGGGCTTGGGACGCAGATTTAGATGATAACGTAAAACAGCTTTTTGGAAAATCGGAAGATATGAGAAACTCAATCAAATTCGCAGACGAATTTGTAGAGCTTAATCCTAGTTCAAATATAACTTTTGTAGGCCATTCAAAAGGAGGAGCAGAGTCTGCTGCAAATGCAGTTATGACTAATAAGAATGCAATTCTTTTTAATCCTGCAACAGTTAATCTAAATGCTTATGATCTAGATAGTTCTAAATATACAGCATCAATGACTGCATATATTGTAGAAGGTGAAATCTTACATACCTTACAAGGTTGGTTTTCAAAGCCAATTGGAAGTGCAGAGTATTTACCTATGCAACACCCTGTTAATACATGGAATCCAAAGAAAAACATAGTAAATGCGGTTGAAAATCATAAAATGACTGCTGTAAAGGATGCAATAAAAGAAAGGGAGGAAAACAATAAATAATGAGCAGAAAGACGATTTTTATTGTGTTTATCATTATAACTTTTTCAGTTATATTATTATCTTGCCGATTACAGGGCAAAGAGATGGATAAGGGGGAGTATGAGATTACTAGTATAAATATTTACAAAGATACTCCAGTATGGGAATTAGCTTTAGCTGTAAAAGATCAAAAAGTTAAAGATATAGAAAAAATAGCAAAAAACGAACCAAATTTATTGGATTATCAAGAGTCTAAATATGGATCGACTTTACTATTATGGGCTATAGGAATGGAAAAATACAATTCTGCAGAAGCGTTGTTGAAATGTGGTGCTGATCCTAATATAACTTCAAATACTGAGTGGAAGACGCCTCTATTTTTAGCATCTGGTTTTTCTTGGATAGATTATGATGCGAAAAAGGATCCTAAATATGTGAAACTACTGCTGAATTTTGGTGCTGACCCGAATATAATTTATTATCATGAAAGTGAGAAATTCACTGGCAAGCCGGGAGTTAGTCCACTAATGAATTCAATTGGAAGCGGGATAGAGAAAACAAAAGCTTTAGTAGAAGCAGGCGCTGATATTAACTACAAAACAGAAACTGGACGTACAGCAGCAATTATAGCATTGCGTAATGGAAAGAATGCTACCCCTTCTGGAATAGAATATGCACATTATTTAGTAGCTAAAAAGAAAGCAAGAATATCAGAACCATATTATAGAGGAACAGCTTTTGGTGATGGAGATCCTAATGAAGAATTTTTACCAGTGAATATATTAAGGGGATGGATTTATGATTTAGATTCAGAAAGGCATAAAATTAAAATGGAGATTGTTGAAGAATTTACTAGACAAGGTGTTAATTATTGGGAAACTCCAATTAATAAAAGTATTCTTGAACAAATTCAAAAGCTTTATCCAGATACTTGGGAAGAACATATAAAAAAATATTAGTAGTAGTATGTAGCAAGGGGTTTGGCTCCTTGCTACAGCAGAAAAAGAATGGGGTCAGGCTAGAACATATAAAATATGATAAATAAAGAAAATAATTTATATGGAGGTAGATGTCAAGGAAATCAAGAATACATTATTAGTAAAAATTTTATCATATGGTAGCAGGGGAAAACAATAGGGTATACATATTCAAAGAAATTAGGTTATTAAAGAAGTTTCAAAATATAAAGTAATAAGTCAAGCTAAATTATGAGAGTTCATAGGTGTTTAATGACATTTAGTTTTAGAGGTATGGAATAATAAATAAGGATTTAGAATTACGTGTTCTAACCTGACCCTATTTTCTGTGTGTTTAAATTTTACATTTACCATTTTTACTTAGGGGTTCTTTTTTGCCAAATTTACTTGACTTTCTATAGTATCTGACCCTGTTTTCTGCTATTTTCTGCAATAGAGCCTAAAGCTAAAAATTACTTACTTGCTTCCCACTCCTCGGTGGAAAGGGGAGCTTTTAAAGCTTCGGCACTATTAGGTTTGAAGCCAATGCTAGATATGGATATGAGACTAGGAGAAGGCTCAGGGGCTGTGCTGGAGTTCAACATAATAGAAGCAGCGGTTTTTATGAATAATGAGATGATTACATTTCAAGAGGCAGGGATAATAAGAAAATAGAGAATAATTTGATAACATCCATTGATATCATTTTTAAAAAAGGTAGGCAGATATCAAGAAAAAATAACTAATAAAAGAAGTGAGTTGAACATATATGAAATAGTTAAACTGTCCTATTGCTAATCTTTTTCTATTTGGCTGCTAAATTTTGTGAAGGGATTTGTAATTTTTTATCGTCTATACTAGTGTGATTTTCATATGCTATTATTAAGAGAATTTTATATTTCAAAAATATTGAAGATATCAAAATGAAAAAGATTTGTTATAGGGTTTTCAATATGAAATTTAATTTATTCATTTAAATTCTTATTGATATTGCAATGAAAA
This sequence comes from Clostridia bacterium, assembly GCA_028278115.1. Classification (GTDB taxonomy): domain Bacteria; phylum Bacillota; class Clostridia; order Peptostreptococcales; family Caminicellaceae; genus JANQEZ01. The sequence goes on along the minus strand of JANQEZ010000426.1, from coordinate 13 downwards.
TTAAGATGTATAA
>JANQEZ010000421.1 GCA_028278115.1 Clostridia bacterium | reverse complement strand
TGTTGGTCTTGCTGTAATCAACCTGTACAAGGTTTTCGTATCTGTTGTATACAGAATAATCCGTACCATTGGTGTATGTAAAGCCTAAGGAAGGCTGTTCATACCAAAAGTGATACTTAGGTTTACCGTCAACATCGAAGACTCTTTGAAGTCTCGTTCTTATGACATGCTTTGATTTACTTACTAAAACTGCTGTTTTATCATATACTATTTTCTTATCACCGGGCAGATTTACTATAACTTGAAATTTGCTCTTTAAGTCTCCTGAATCTGCGGTGTTGGGATTTTGAGATGCCTTGTAGCTTTCTTCCTTTAAGTATTGGTTATTTTCTATAGCTCCTACTTTGAAGCTGTGATCTTCTTTGTATTGAATAGTTACTACTCTTCCTATTGTATCTGTTATTTTAGAAATCAGCTTTTTCGCTATAGTTGTGCCATCTATGGTGTATGTAAGGGTATTATATTCAAATTTTATGGTATTTCCATATCTATCTACTATTCCTAGAAGCCTTCCATCCTCTGCAAAGTATGTTTTCTTGCCGTCTTTTCCCATCATTATATATTTCGATATACCATCATTTTGACCATTATTAAATTCTGCAGATTCTCTTACATAAACATCCTTGATGGTCTGACCCTCAAGTAGGTATGTTATCTTCTCATCCATCAAAACAGGTCTCTTTAATCTATAGGTATCTCCGCTTTCTGTGTGTAGGAACATATGGTTGCTTCCGTCACTGTTCTCTCTGATTTCCATCTGTGGGAATGAAAATCTCATACCTATACCAATATTGTATCTATCTTCATAGAATGAAGATGTTTTAGCATCGGAATGTACATAGTCTACCCATGCACCTCTTTTATATCTAACCTTCATTTCCTGAACATTGGATACGCCGCTTTTATATATTCTTTTAATTTCAAGATCAAGGTTATTACGACCTGGAAGTACATAATCTGTTTGAGCTAATGTTAGGTCTCCGCTTCTTGTATTTATATATTCTTTTGTTAAATTATTTTTTAGATATACTGGCGATAACATAGTATTATACTGTTTCTTAGGCCCTACTAGATTATTAAGCTGCTCTTCTAATGTTTCACCATACACATATTGAAACGGCGTTAAGACCATAAAGCATAATAAGATGAGTATTATCTTTAAGCTTCGTTTCATTACTGAATGCCCCCTTTAGAATTAAGAATTAATAATTATAAATTAAGAATTGCTTAATAATATCTTTCTTGATAGCATTCAGCATATATTCTTTCTCTACTGTAGCCTGCTTTCATCTTGTCTATTATTTCTTTTTCTGTTTTACCTAGCTTCTCAGCTATAACAAAGGCATCTACAATTTTATCTTCTGTCAGAGTCCCCGAGCTCTTATATTTTTCAATTTGTTCATTGGTTACTTGTACCCTTGGCAAATAATTTATACTGCTAAGTATTCCAAGCTTACCATTGACTTCTTTCCATGAAATACCATCTAAACGTTCTATTATTATTTGGTCATAGTCCCTTTGCAGCTTGTCTGCAATAATATCGGCAATCATAATGTCGTCTGGTGTAATATTTGTCTCTGCCATTAGCATTTCAAGATAACCAGGCTCAAATGCTCTAGGCATAAATTCACCATTAGCTGTACTATATGTTTTAAATATCTGAGTCCAGGTTTTCCCACTTTGTTTTTCTGTGCTAAGGGCTTCTAACTCCCCTTGTTTTCCAAAGTTTTCATTTAAGAACTCATAGGCAATTAAAATATCTGGAAGAATATGTCCTTCCTTTACTAACCCTTCGATTTCGTTTTTAAAAACCTCTTGTACATTGAGCCTTACCAATAGTTTTTTATAGCTTGAAACATTTCTTTCAAAATTAGCTGTATCTGCTTCTTTAATGATATCTAGTATTTCCTGGGATATTTTTGTATTATTGATATCTCTAATCTCTGGTTCTGAAATCATTGGTGCTCCCTCAGTAATCTGAGCTTCTTCCCCTGTGCCATTATCTATAATTGAATAGGATATAAATCCTGTTTGAAGTACAATTCCAATAAGCATTATTGCCATAATTAATCTTGACACTTTTTTTCTATTCATTATCTTCTCTCCTTCTTATAATCTAATTATCATTTGGATTAATACTCTCGATTTCTTTCATTATTTCTTCATTAGGATTGAGTGGTTTTACATCATCTATAACTGGCTTAGGCATTATAGGTAAGGAAGATTCATCTTCGGCATTAGGGATTTTTACTTCTATAATATTTTCGTTCTCCATAAAGTCCCTGTTTTCCATATTATTATTTTGAAGCTTATCAAGCATTTTTTCTTCTATTTTTACTAGGGTTATGATGTTATGGTGTCCTATGCTTATACGCTTTTCACCCATCTCCTTTTGATATTCTTCCTTGTTTATGAAATACTCTTCTATATCCATATCAAACTGTAGTGCGTAAAGATATTCATCCAAGGATCTTTCAATGCTGTTAAAATCTTCTTTTAGCTTTAATGTCCAATACACCGCTGATTTTAGCTCTAATTTATTTAAAATTTTTATATAATCTGATATGTCTTTATCTTCATTAATCTTTAATTCTTTATTTGGCAGCTTGGTACTGAGTATATCTGCCCTTGTAATTTCATTAAGCTGGAATATGACCCTCTCTACAAGTAATTTTACTTCTATGATTTCTTCTTCTGAGTGGCCCTCTTCCTTCAGGTCCTCTACATAGTCTTCTCCAACACTAGATGTAATAAGTACATTGTTTCTCCTTTTCTTATCTTCCTCATTTCTATTGTTTTTATTATTCTTTAACATATCCAAAATCTCATTCCATGTTTTACCAAAGGACTTTAGTTCCAATATTTCCTCTACCTCTATACCTGTTGTATTTGATATTTCCGATGCTATCCTTATATCATCACTACTAGGCTTTGATTGTGTTCTAGCTTGGATATCTGGTGTATTTATTACGAGCATTGGTAATATCATTGTAATCGCTACTAAAATTACCATAAGTTTGCTATGATTTCTTATTAAATCTCTCATTGTCTCACCTCTTTTAAGATTTTAAAGTAATCTACTCTACGTCAAAATCAATATTAATTTCACCACTTACCTTGGTTTTGAATAATATATTAGATATCTCTCCTGACCATGATTTACCCGGCACTATATTCCTATCTACTGTAAACTCTATCCTTCCGGGTGTATATTTCACTACTAGGTCTGTATTTGGTATTTTACCTTCTTTTAATATGTCTTTTTCTGGTGTAAATTTATAAAGATCCATTAACTCTAATTCACTGCTGTCATATGTAACTATGAATTTTAACTGAGTAAAATCCTGTACATTTGATGCTAATAAGGACAAGTCAAAGGCACTATCCTGTATAGTGTTTATTGTGTACGTTGGATTTGTGGTGCTTTTGATTATTGCAGGACTCCATGCCGTTACTCCTGCTATGTTCTTTGCCCTTACTCTATAGGTATGGGATGTCCCGGGCTGTAGCTTGTCATGGATGTGTTTGATATCTGTACCAATGTCTACTGTAACGCCATCAATCTCTACGTCATAGCCAGTGGCTCCCTCTATTCTTTCCCATCTTAGCTCAATTGAGTTGTTGGCTGGATAGGCTACTATATTCTTTGGTGCATCCGGTAGCTCCGGCAAGGTTGATAATGACAGCACTCCGCACCAATTGCTTATGCCCTCTTCACTTATTACTCTAATTTTATAGCTATGGTAGCTATTTGGCTTTAGTCCACTATGTTTATAGATGGTATTTTTTTCATTATTCTTTAATTCTCCGTCCACTTCTATTTCGTATTCTACGTCTGGGGCCACTGCATCCCAAGATATTGTTATTTCGTTATTTGTTACTACTGCCACTATGTTGGTTAGAGCTATATTTAACGATCCTTCACTACCTCCATCCTCTATACTAGGTAAAGTCCACATGTTTAGGGGTATACTCCACTCACTTATGCCACTTATATTTTTTGCCCGTACTCTATATGTATGACTTGTGTCAGACCCTAGTCCCCTATGAATGTACATTGTATCGGTTAAATCCGTTATTACTGTACCATCTACTTCTATATCATAGCTCTCTGCATGGGGAATCTTATACCATGTAACTGTTATTAAATTTTCCTCGGAGGTTGCCATTACATTTGCTGGAGTATTGGGGTTGGCTGGATGAGTAGTTATATCCACCTGACTGCTCCAAGGGCTTTTACCTCCTCTATTTTTTGCCCTTACACTATAGGTATGTCCCGATAGTGGCTCAAGTCCTTCATGTAGATAGGTTACGTTTTCTCCATTATCTATTATTAGTCCGTCTACTTTTATTTCATATCCTGTGGCACCCTCCATTTCATCCCATGTTAAGGTCACTGAGTTATATGTAATTTCTGTATTTATATTTGTTGGTGTCTCCGGTGGATATGGTAAGGTTATCTCCTTAATTTCCTGACTCCAGCTGCTTTCTCCACCTCTGTTTTTAGCCTTTATTCTATAGGTATGCTCGGTCTCTGGCTCAAGACTTTCATGTACAAAGGTGGTATTTATGCCATTATTTATTACTGATCCATCTACTTCTATATAGTAGCTTTCAGCTCCCAGTACGGTATCCCAGTTTATTGTTATCTTTGTCTGCTGTACTGATGTTCTTATATTGCTTGGAATACCTGGAGGGTTAGGCAAGGTATATTCACTTTTTATACTGCTCCAATTACCTGCTCCCCCTGAGTTTCTAACCCTCACTCTATATCTATGCTGGGTATTTGGAGCTAGTCCACTATGGGTGTAGCTTGTGGATTTTCCATTATTTATTACACTTCCATCTACTTCTATCTCGTAGCTTGATGCTCCCGATACGGGACTCCATGATACCTTTATTGAATTTATTTCAGGTTTCAATGTTATATTACTTGGTGGCTTTGCAAGGGTCGTTACTGTTATCTGACTGCTAAATGCTGTTTCTATTCCATCATGGTTTCTTGCCTTTGCTGCTATATCGTATGTTGTATTTGGATTTAGTCCTGTGGCTGTTATTTCCTTGTTGTTAAGAGTAATCCATGCTGCCCTTGACGTCAGTCTTCCTGTCTGACTTACATATTTGCTTCCTATCTTTATTTGATATCTTGTCGTTGCCGGGTTGTTGTCCCTCGTTCTTATATTAAGTGATGTTTCTGAAGCCCTATCTATCTCTATATTAGGAGTCTGGGCTTTAGTATACAGCCTATCTTCTCTACTCGATATATGTCCCACTTTATCTCGTGCCTCAAATTTCACATAGTATTCAGTATTTGGATTGAGGTGACTTTTAATATAGGAGGTTGTATTAGACCATGAATATGTATTAGAGCCTATGGTATACCTGTAAGGATTATAGGCTAAACCTGATATACCGTCGGTTGCAGTACCTGAAATAGTTATAGCTGTATCAGTAGGGACAAAGGTCACTGCTCCAAGTGACGGAGACTTGTTATCTACTGTTATATTTACGGTATCCTGCACTGTTTCACTACCATCATTTACTGTAAATCTTAATGTATGGTTTCCTTCGGACAGGCTTCCAATATCCAGTGACTTGAAGCTAACTGTTTGGGCTGTTTGCGTATTTGATACTGTTTTAGTATCTCTAGGAGAGGTTTCAGAGCCGATGTAATATTCAAAATACAGTGTATCACTATCTGGATCTGAAGCCTTTACAGTCGGTATAAATGGGCTATTAAAATCACTTAAAAGCTGATTTGGAGTTGGGGATATTATTTCAAGCATCGGTATTGCTTGTATTTGGTCAAATATTGTTTGTAAATTTGTACTAAACCCTGTCCCTAGTTCCAGATAAAGCCCTCCTGTTGCATTTGCAAGCCTCTGAAACTGAGACCGATTTCTTGATTCTCCTACTGTAGTTAAGATGATATCATTGCTTTTTAACAAGTTTTTTACTTGTTGCTCGGAATACCTATTACGTCTGCTATATATTTCTTCGTCACCTATTAAAACAAAATATTTAATTGCATTATCATAGAATATATAATCATCAAGAGCTTTTACAATAGCATCCAGACCATTTTCTGTTCCACCATCTACATCTATTGATCTTAGATTCTTTGCAAAGGTTTCAACATTGCTTGTCATAGTATAACTATTTGCATATTCTTCATAGGATACCAATCCTAAACGATAGTCTAGTCCTTGATTTGATAACTGCTCTGTAAAGTTATTTATTTCTCTCCTTACATCATTTATATCCCCGCCCATACTTCCTGAGCTATCAATAATAAACACCATATCAATTCTACTTTTTGCGTGTACAGGCATTGGCTGTATGATGAATGATATTATTATGGTTACAATAAGAATTCTTTTTAATCTATTCATATAAACATCTCCTTTGGCAAAGCAGACTGAGTTTTGTCCTATAACTTCTCCTATATAGATATTTTTATCTTTACTCAATTACATAAGTTATCTTAGAATGATCATTAATCTTAGCCATAAACTTTATACTATTTACTACAGTCTTATCTGCATCGCTTATGGTATATTTAATCTCACCAGGACTGAAACTTGTTACTGTGATATTCGTCCCTTCAATTCTCCCAGTCTCTATGTTTAGTTCAGGCGTGACTGCTGATAAGTCCACTACCTCCACTTCATCTGGGTTATAATTAACAACTATGCTGCGGGTAGTTACTCCTTCCTTCTTTGGTGCTACTATTACAAAGTTGAAGGTGGTATCCTTGCCTACATTTACTGCTATTTCTGGATTAGTATTTTTCTGAAGCTCTTCACTCCATTCACTTGTTCCACCACTATTTTTTGCTCTGACTTTATATATATGCCATGTATTTGGTTCAAGCTCTTCATGTATATAGCTTAGGTCTTGTATGTCCTCTATTACTAATCCATCGACTTCTATATCATAGCCTTCTGCCCCCTCTACTTCATCCCATGTTATGGTTATTTCAGTGGTGATTGCGACAGCCTTTAGATTTTTAGGTATATCAGGAGCCGTTATCATAATTAGCTTTGAACTCCAATCACTTGTACCGTTATCATTCTTAGCCCTGACTCTATATGAGTGGACAGTATTTGGAAGCAGTCCACCATGTATATATGTAGTGGATTCTCCACTATCTATAATTAGTCCATCGACTTCGATATCGTAGCCTGTTGCTCCAATTACTGAGTCCCAAGAAATAGTTATCATAGTACTCGTTACTTCTGTAGTTACATTAGTGGGAATACCAACTAATGTAGCCAGTGTGATTCCATCACTCCAGTCGCCGGCAAAATCACCACTTTTTGCTCTAACTCTATAGGTATGCCATGTATTTGGCTCCAATCCATCATGGATGTATGTTGTACTTAAGCCGTTATCTATGACTTCACCGTTAACAAATACCTCATATGAAGTTGCTCCTGGAACTTCATCCCATATGAGGGTTATATTAGTGCTTGTAGCTGTAGCTTCTAGGTTGCTTGGTATTCCGAATGAAGTTACTTTAGTGATAGTCTCACTCCAAGCTCCTGCTCCTGCTCCGCTTCTTGCTCTGACTCTGTATGTATGCTCTGTATTAGGGGTTAATCTACTGTGTATAAAGATAGTATTTAAGCCATTATCTATTACTTGTCCATCGACTTCGATATCATATCCAATTGCTCCCACTACTGCATCCCAAGATATTGTTATTTCGGTGCTTGTGGCTATACCTTGTAAATTATCAGGTATATCAAGTAAGGTTGTTTTCTTTATTTCTGAGCTCCAAAAACTTGTAAGCTTATCATTTTTCGCTCTAACCCTATATGTGTATTCTGTATTTGATTCAAGGTTTGTATGATTATATGATGTGCTCAAACCATTATCTATTACCTGACCGTCTATCTCTATATCGTATCCCGTTGCTTCTTCTACTTCATCCCAAGTCACTGTTATCCCTAAATCTGTTATGACTGCATTTATATTGGTGGGTGTAGATGGCAATGTAGTTTCTGTTATATACTCACTCCACTCACTTGTGCCATCTAAATTCTTTGCCCTTATTCTATATTTGTGACTTGTATTTGGCATCAGTCCGCTATGTGTATAACTGCTTTTTGTCACTGCCTCAACCACGCTTTCATCTATCTCGATTTCATAGCCTATTGCACCTGCAACTGAATCCCATGTTATTTCTATGCTTGTATCGGTAGCTGATGTAGTAATATTTCTAGGCATATCTGTTAGCGTAGTCTTAGCTGCTGTGGGGCTCCACTTACCTGATCCGCTAGAGTTCTTAGCCCTTACTCTATAGATGTATTGTGTGTTTGGGTTAAGTCCATCGTGTAAATACTCCATAGCCCTTCCATTATCTACCACGGTGTCAAAGATTTCTAATTCATAACCTGTTGCTCCCCTTACTTCATCCCAAAACACTGTCAAGGATGTGCTACTAGGAATTATAAAAACATTTTGTGGGATATCAGGCAGGGTCCATATGATTTCTTCACCGCTCCATTTTCCTAATCCACTTGAATTCTTTGATCTTATTCTGTATTTATGCTGTGTCCCTGCTAATAATCCCTCGTGTATATATGGACTTATTACATCCTTTTGTATCTCTCCATCAATTTCTATATCATAACCTGTGGCACCAATAACTTCGTCCCACTCTATCTCTATTGAATCAGTTGTCGATTGAAAGTCTATACTTTTAGGAGTATCAGGTAGGGTCCATTTTTCAATTTTACTTGACCAATACCCCTTAACCGCCTTTGTTATTGCCCTGACCCTAAGACTGTATTCACGACCAGGCAAAAGATCTGAATGAGTATAATGACTATTCCCTTTGGCCTCATAAATCTTTCCATCTACTTCAACTTCATAGTCTGAGGAAAATTCTACTTCTTCCCACTGCATCTTAATAGTGTCCTCAGTTACCTCTACGCTTATATCTTTAGGAATTCCAAAAAATTCTGCTTCTCCCCAAATCAAAACGTCATTTATATATCCATTTACCTTTGTCCAGTCTTCATATTGTGTACTGGATGGATTAAATGAATAGTCATCACTTTGCGTATAGTTTGCCCAATTGGTCTTTGCAAATCTTGTATGCACCTCTACCCACTCTTGTGGATATATAACACCTGAACTGTCTTTAAAGCCTAATTCAAAATAATAGTCTCCATTTGACTTTGAGTCAGATAACGATTTAAAGCTTCCCAATACATTGCTGCTTCCAATGTTGGACCAATCGCAATAGAAGTTCTGTTCATTGTATCCATCTATAGTATAAAAGTATCTTATTTTTACATCTTCTAAATTAATAGGAACTGTGCCTATATTATAGATTTTATATCTAGGAAATATGGTATTACTGTTAGCTGATGTATTGCCATTGTACATTTGGATTCTAAGGGGTAATTCTTCATCAATAGCTTGCCAAGGTATCTCTTCAGGCTCTATTCCCCATGTCAATTCTTCATTAATGTATACAGTTACCTTTTCCCAATCCACATAGTTAAAAGCGTTCTTGTTAAAGGAGTAATCATTGGTTTGTATATATTCGGACCAATCATTTTGAGCCATCCTAGTGTGGATTTCAATACTTCCTTCTGGTCCTAATTCCCCTAGTCCTTGGGCAAAGCTTAATTCTAGGTATCGATCTGCTCCTTCACAGGGATTATTTAGCTCTACAAATTTCCCAATAATATTTGAAGTTCCTATGCTAGACCAGTCACAGTAGAAGTTCTGAGTATTATCTCCTTCTCCGGTATAGTAGTATCGAAGCTTTATATCGCTTATATCTATTGGAACGTTACCATTATTTATAAGTTTATATTTTGGATAGATAGTCGTACTCATATCTGCTTTGCTAGTATTATACATTTGTACCTTTATGGACTCTACTATAGGAGTTGGTGATAGGGCTTCACCGCCATGGCCCCATATTAGATTATCCTCAAAATATACCAAGGCTTTATTCCAATCAGTGTAATTTGTATCTGTTTGATTGAAGGAGTAGTCATTGGACTGATTATAGTTCGACCAGTCAACCTTGTTTATTCTTGTTTGTATTTCTACATGTTCACCAGGTTCTAGGTCTTGAGTACCTGTTTTAAATTTAAGGGATAGATAATGATCTGCTTCTTCACTTGGGCTTGAGAGCTTTACAAAGGAGCCTGTTATATTGTTGCTTCCTACATTTGACCAGTCACAATAAAAGCTTTGATCTTGGTTTCCTTCAACAGTATAGTAATACCTTATTTCTATGCTTTGCAAATCAACGGATGCATCACCAGTATTTTTCAGTTTAAACCTTGGCATAATATTATTGCTATCCATTGTTCTTGAAGCGTTATACATCTGAAGCTCTATGGACGGATTTTTAGAATTAGAAATGATTTCTTCATTTGGTGAGATGATAATATAATTTATTAGGGATGTACTTACTTCGCTTTCACCTTCATCAACTGTAAGCCTTCCATCAGTCACTTCAATGGTCATATTCTTTTCCAAAAACTCATTAGCCTTTAGCTCTACATTTTCCCAATAATTTATATTTTCAACATTTATGTTGTTTATTGTACTATAAACTGCATCTCCAACGCTTATTGCAACATCATAATAGCCACTTACCAGCTCTATCTCCCATTTTCCATCATCATGAAAGCCACTTGAGGTACTTATAGTCGGGTCTGAATAAACTTCTCTGCTTACAGTTAAATCTTTATGATCCATGTTCCAGCCATAGCTATATTCACCTTTGACCCCAAATATCTCTCCGTAATCAGCAATATAACCATCAGGAATATCTGATTGTGCAGATTGAAAATTGATTTTAATCTTTGATTCTTGTGCTTCTGTAATAAGTCCATCATGAATCATTTCAATTAGTCCTGTAGGATTAAATATTTCAATTATTATAAGTATTGCAATTAAAATTGACGTTATTTTTTTATTTTTCAAATTATCTCCTCCTTAAGTATTCTTTCTATTTTCTATAAATTAATGGATTATAGGGGTTGTGATTTATTTCTTAGGTATTTTATTCAAAAAAAAATAGCATCAATTAATGCTATTTAATAATAAAGCACTAAACTTAGCAGCCTGGCAATCATAGGGATAATCCTTTAGACCCATAGCTTTGCGTCCTTATCTTTCGATAAGTTTGCCCTTTTTAAGTTGCTTTTCTGCAAATTATCTCTTTTTTGTATTTTAGCAGAATTTTTAATAGATTTTTGTCGTATTTTGTCTTAGATTTTGTTTTTTTTAGTGCCCTCTCTATTTTAGGTCTTTAGTCCTAATTCAGAATAGGACTACAGAACTATTTCCTAGTAGCATTTTCTTATATGATAATTACAATCCTAAAAAACTTATTCCCTTTAGCAACGCTATAGTATAATAAAATGCTATGAGTCTTTATAATATCCCCATAGCATATATTTGAAATTATATTTTAATCCGTAGCTATCCCTGCTTCTTCAAAGGTTATCATTTCATTATTCATAAAAACTGCAGCTTCTATTATGTTGAAGGCCAGAACAGCTCCTGTTCCTTCTCCTAGCCTCATATCCATATCCAACATGGGTCTGAGCCCCAATAATTCTAGGGCTTTATTTGCTCCCTTTTCCATAGAGGAGTGGGAAGGAAATAAGTAATTCTTAACCCTTGGCTCTATTGTACAGGCAATAAGGGCCGCAGCGGTGGCAATGAATCCATCCACAACAACGGGAACACGATTAGAAGCTCCCGAAATCATAACTCCTGCCATAGCCCCAATCTCCAGTCCCCCTACCTTTGATAGTACATCTATACCATCCTTTTTATGGGGTTTATTAATATCAATGGCTTTTTTAATTATACTTGCTTTATGCTGCAATTTTTCTATTGGAAGACCAGCTCCCCTACCTGCGACTTCATGGGGAGCATAATCTCCTAATACAGATACGATTGCAGCACTTGGGGTGGTATTACCTATACCCATTTCTCCAGTGGTGAGTAAATTTCTACCCTTTTTTATCTCTTCATTTGCTATTTCTATACCTATTTCCAATGCCTTTACAGCTTCCTCCCTTGTCATTGCATGACCTTTAACCATATTATTTGTCCCATATTTTATTTTTTTATTTATAACCCCTGGCCCATCTATATCAACTGACACCCCTACATCCACTGTAACTACATCTGCTCCTGCCTGCTTTGCCAAGGCACATACGCCTGTTACTCCCTTGGGAAAGTTACAGGTCTGTATAGCTGTTATTCTTTGGGGATTAGGGGCAATGTTTTCTTCATAGACTCCATGATCACCTGCCATTACTATAACTGCTTTATTGTCTACCTTTGGAAACACATCTCCAGTTATTCCAGATAGCTGAACAACTATCTCCTCTAACCTCCCAAGACTTCCCTTGGGTTTAATTAGATTATCTACTCTATTCCTTACTTTTTGCATAGCTTCTTTATCGAGTTCTCCAATCTTCCCTAAGGTTTCTTTTAATAGCTTCATATATACTTCCTCCTTAATTAATAGATTTTAATCAATAAAAAAAGTCCATAGCTTGTTTATATAGTAAACAAGCCATGAACTTTACCGTCATTCATGTATTTCTAAATTTTAGGCAGGTCTCCTGACTTTGGTTTAACACATTTAAGCACCTTCCCGAGTAAGCCCCAGTGGTATATTGCTTAAACACTACCCATTACAGTGGTGGGTCCGTTGAAGATTTTCACTTCATTCCCTATTCTCCTTAATCTATTACCATATAAATACAATTAAGGCACCTAAAATTTGAAAAATATTTTAATTATCTAAGCTCCTAAACCATCCTTTTAAATATATCTAGCCACTAACTCAGATCAACACACTTTCAATAAAAATTTATAGCACCGAATCTATAAGGCAATACTACTCTATATATTAGTAGATTCTTCTGATAGAATATATCCCTTCCTTAATATTCTCTATTTAACATATTCATTGAGATTATCGATTAATGACTGTAGTTCTTCTAGACTATTTGTAACCTTGCTTACACTCATATTTTGTTCATTCATACTGGCTAGGACTTCTTCAACCGATGCTGAAGTTTCCTCTGTAACGCTTGATATTGATGTAACTTCATCTGTGACTTCATTTGAAGCTGTTTGAAGCTGTTTAATCAATCCATCAACGGTCTTTGTCTGAGTAACAAAGCTATCATTATTTTGAGAAATCTCACCAAATAAACCTTCAAATTCTTTAGTGGTAGTCAAGCTAGTTTTTACTACATCTGCTCCTTTATATGCTGTATCTGATGCTTGCTCTGATTTAGACTTTACCTCAGCTAAAATAGCTGAAATCTCTTCAACGGATTTTCTAGAATTCTCTGCAAGGTTTCTTACTTCATCGGCAACAACGGCAAAGCCTTTTCCATGCTCCCCTGCCCTAGCCGCTTCTATTGCAGCATTAAGAGCCAATAAATTTGTTTGTTCAGATATGTCATTAATGCTTGTTAATATATCTCCAATTTTTTGAGTTTTTTCATTTAATTCATCCATGCTCTTTGTTGTTCTATGTATAATACTATTTACCTCTTGCATATCTTCGATTAGATCAACTACTCTATCCTTCCCTTGTTTTGTTACTTTTACCGTCCCTTGGGAGGCTAACATCATTTCATTAGATGCCTCACTTAAGGATGTAAAGCCTTGAAATGTTGTTACCATGGATTTATTAATATCATTTACGCTGTGAACTTGAGATTCAATACTATTGGCAACCTCATTAAATGCTATAACTACTTCTTCAGAGATTGTTTGAGTTATATCAGTATTTTCTTTTAGTCCAGAACTAAAATCGTCTAATATTTTTATAGAATTTTTAATCTGACTGAGTAAGTCACTGGTCTTTTCATTTGATTGCTGTGCTTGAGTATTTTCCTCTTTTAGCTTATTTCTAAGCCTTTGACTAAATAAAGACTGAGTAATAAGTAAAATAGCTATAAGGGTGACAAATAAAAGCATAGGGATAAGATTGCTAGAGACATTATTTGTTTCAAATAAGTACTCCCAGTAATTGAAGTAGAAGTATATGGTAAGACCAATGTTAATAATGCTGGTGATTATTATTGCCTTTATATCTTGATAAAGTGAAATTAATGCCATTGTAAAGAAAATCATTAGATACGATACCCAATTTTTACCATTTGTAAATATAAGATAGGACGATAAAGTTGTTCCAATTATAATTATGTACATGGTTGGAATAATCAGTACTTTTCTATAGTGCAGTATTCCAACTACAATATTTATAATGATTGTAGGGTATACTATAGTAGCAACACTTGTTAATGACTCCCCAGCCAAAAATAATGTTGCTATTGCCAACACATTAGATATAAGCAAAAGCCAAACTAAAAGCCCATTTCTCTTTTGTATGTTATCTATCCTCTTCACCTTTATACCTCCTTATGTAATTAAAATTTTCCTATGCCCTATTTACATTTACTAATTATCATTTTATAATTTTTATCGACAACTTTCAATGATTTCTTCTAATATTCTCCATTTTTTTGTTAAAGTTTTACAAGGGCAAAGGCATATGACGACGCGTTGTGGTTGGAAGTTGCAAGTTCCAAGTTGCAAGTATTAGGGTTTTTCTAATAAGTTTTAGAAGAATATAATTTAAGCCTAATATTTCACTGGTAATAATTGTAATTTATCTTCTAACTGTTTATTGTCCTCTATTTCAGCTATATAATTTCTTTTAGAAAATGATTAAGCTTCTAGACAAAAATATAAAGAAAACCCTCTCTATAGAGATTCCAGTCAAAAGTTTAATTTATACACATCAAAAATCCCCAGAATCATCGGATATTTTGATATGTATAAATTAACATTTACTTTGGATTC
>JANQEZ010000416.1 GCA_028278115.1 Clostridia bacterium | reverse complement strand
TAAAAGAATTAATGGAAACCATATCCGACCTATCGGCCTGTACTAAGGCTAAAGAATTGATTATTAAAGAAGGGAATAAAAATTCAATAGAGATTAGCTGATATCTGTAAGAAAATTATATAAAAAGTCGAGAATACTTTTCTAGAGGTATTCTTGATTTTTTTATTTATTTTGAAGGTGAAATCTGCTAAACGTAGAAGTGAAATATAATACATTTGGATTGAAGGAGTGAAATGTATGGCTGAAATTATACTAACAAGAGGAAAAGACTTAAATGAAGGTCAAGTCTTGAGCTTATATGACGATGCAGGATGGACTTCTTATACCAAGGATATTTCAAAGCTAATAAATGCAATTAAAGAATCACTATTTGTAGTTACCGCGTGGGAAGGAGAAAATCTGATTGGTTTAATAAGGGCTGTAGGAGATGGGTTAACAATTATATATATTCAGGATATATTAGTAAAGAAAGACTATAAAAGAAAAGGAATAGGAACAAAGCTTTTTAAAGAGTTGTTAGATGAATATAAGGATGTAAGACAAAAGGTGCTTCTAACAGATGACTCAGAGGAAACTAGGGGATTTTATGAAGATAATGGATTTGTTTCATGTGATAAGGGTCAATTAGTGGCCTTTGGGAAGTTTAGTTAAATTTCTGGAAAGAGGTGAGCTAACATGATAAAACCAAAAAGGTTAAAAAGGGGAGATACAATCGCCACTGTAAGTCTATCCTGGGGTGGAGCAGGGGACAAGGAATTTAGACATAGATATGAGGTCGGAAAAAAGAGAATAGAAGAGGTTTTTGGCCTTAAGGTGGTAGAGATGCCCAATAGCTTAAAAGGAAGTGAGTACCTAGATAAATACCCAGAGGCTAGGGCTGAGGATATGATGAATGCCTTTAAGGATAAAGAGATAAAGGGTATTTTTTCTAACATAGGAGGTCAAGATACATTAAGATTACATAAATACATGGATTATGATGTGATTAAAAATAATCCTAAGATATTTATGGGCTATTCAGACACCACTGTCAATCACTTCATGTGCTATAAAGCAGGGCTTACTTCCTTTTATGGTCCAAGTGTATTAAGTGAATTTGCAGAAAATGTAAGCATGCATGACTATACAGTTAAATGGATTGAGAAGTGTTTATTCAATTTAGATAAAATAGGAGAAATTGAATCCTGTGACTATTGGACATCTGAGTTAATTAGATGGGATAAGCCTTCATATGGCGGGATAAAGAGAAGAATGAGTAGAGAAAAAAGAGGCTACGAGATGCTGCAAGGCAAAGGTAAGGTGTCGGGCAAATTGATTGGAGGATGTATTGAGGTAGTAGATTGGCTAAGGGGAACTGATTTATGGCCAGACAAAGACGCTTGGGAAAATAGGATATTATTTTTAGAAACAAGCGAGGATAAACCTTCACCAGACAATATAAGATGGTTTTTTAGAACCTATGATTATATGGGAATTTTAGATAAAATAAGTGGGATTATTATAGCTAAGCCCAAGGACGAAAAATATTATGAGGAATATAAAAAGGAAATTTTGAAGGTGATAAGGGACGAGGCTAAAAGAGATGATTTAGCAATTCTGTATAATATGAATTTTGGACATACAGCTCCCATGTGCATATTACCATATGGAGTGGAGGCTGAAATAGATTGTGAGAATAGTAAGTTCACTATTCTAGAGTCTGCTGTAAGTGAATAGCTAGAGAAGAATTTTTTTATTTTGCAATATAGTGGGGTGAGTTATCTATGTTTAGTATTCTGATTTCGGTTTCTGTAGGCTTAATCTTCGTTTATATAGGATGGCGTATTTGGAAGAAGGAACAAATATCTCTTATTCATGAGTATCATCATAAAAAAGTTTCTGAAGAAGATAAAATGGCTTACACTGAAAAAATGGGTAAAGCATGTATTATAATTGGCATAGGAATTCTACTTTCAGGTGTAATTGATTTTGTATTTAAGATATCCTATGGATGGATTGTCTTTACAATATGCTTTATATGGGCTATTATTACAATGTCTAAAGCACAAAAGAAGTATAATGGCGGGTGGTTTTAAGATTAATATGACAAGCTATGGGTATCAATGATACAATAGTGTTATTGATTATACATATGGAGGTCATAATATGAAGCTTGTTTCTTGGAATGTTAATGGTCTTAGGGCCTGTGTTAAAAAAGGATTTTTAGACTATTTTAAAGAGGTTGATGCGGATTTATTCTGTATTCAAGAAACTAAACTACAAGAAGGTCAGATAGACTTAGAACTAGAAAGTTATGAACAGTATTGGAATTATGCAGTTAAAAAAGGATATTCAGGTACTGCTGTGTTTTCAAAGAAAAAGCCATTATCGGTTAAATACGGCTTGGGAATAGAAGAACACGACCAAGAGGGAAGGGTAATAACCTTAGAATTTGATGAATTCTATCTAGTTAACGTATATACACCTAACTCCCAAAGGGGTCTGGCGAGACTTGACTATAGAATGACCTGGGAGGATGCTTTCAGAAGCTATCTTGAGGAGCTGGATTCTGTAAAGCCCGTTATTCTATGTGGAGACCTTAATGTGGCCCATAAAGAAATAGATTTAAAGAATCCAAAAACTAATACTAAAAACGCTGGATTTACCATAGAAGAGCGAAATAAGATGACAAAGCTACTTGAATCTGGATTTACAGATAGTTTTAGACACTTTTACCCAGATAAGACAGAAATTTATACCTGGTGGTCATATATGAGACAGGCAAGAGAGAGGAACTCAGGCTGGAGAATCGATTACTTTGTTGTATCAGACAGATTAAAGGATTCAATCAAGGATTCAGAGATTCACGACCAAGTAATGGGCAGCGACCATTGCCCTGTAGCTTTAAATCTATCGTTTTAAAAACACATGTTAATATATCCATAAGCCATAGCAAAATCAAGAACATGGCATAAAAATGTTCTTGATTTTTTTCTTTGACTTAAACTGGCTTCTAATAACACCCATTAGAAAGACCCTAACAACTTGCAACTAAAATGCGTCACTAGATGCATTTTTCACACCGCAGCCGATATATTTTTTAAAACCACATCAATAAGCTTGGAAAGGGCAGCATCTTTAGTAGATTGATCTTCAATATTGTTGATAAGCTCTAAACCAACCTTTGCATTTTCAAACTTACTGAGGTCCTTTTGAACCTTTTCTAATTTGTCGTTTGCTTTATTAGAGAAGTTAAAAAGTATAGCACTGATAAACTCAGATAAAATACCAACTATACTAGACACGATAGTGATTTGTAATCTATTAAAATAGATAAAGATTATACCAGCACTGATTAATACAATTCCTATAAAAACAGCTAATAATGCACAGTTATATGCTAGCTTTGCCTGCCTGAGTATTTCTTCCCTAATTAGCTCAATATTACTTATACTGCTTTCAAAAACCCCAATTGATTCTCTTTCATCTAAGGCATCAATATCTTCATTTAATGGATAAGAAATAGAGGTTTCAACAGCTAAATCATTATTAATTTTATAATCTCTATTATCTATTATTTTACGTATGCTAGAATCAAGAACCTCCGTAGCTACACTGGTCAATAAAGTAGAAGCAACGGCATTAATAATCTGCATATTCTCACCTTCTTTAATCTTATTGGCAATAAATGTTAATATATTTTACTTTAAATAGTTCTACATTATAATGAAAATTCCTTTAAACCAAGACCCTTTATTGAAAAAATTTACAAAAATAGAAAAAATCAAAATATAGTAAAGAGAAACAACTTCAAGGTTAAAATATTTCAAAAAAGTTAAGTTTCTAAGTCGCATTTTATAATAAGCTTTTTAGAGTGGTAATTATGCAAATTCCTCATGTATTAAGTAAAATATTTCCTCACTGTTTAGTCATTCAAGATTAAGGGTATATGTTTTCTATAACTAATAAAATTTTTTCATATTTCTTCTTTAACATAAATAGTTATATAGAGATTCCAGTCAAAAGTTTAATTTATACACATCAAAAATCCCCAGAATCATCGGATATTTTGATATGTATAAATTAACATTTACTTTGGATTC
>JANQEZ010000414.1 GCA_028278115.1 Clostridia bacterium | reverse complement strand
GAATCCAAAGTAAATGTTAATTTATACATATCAAAATATCCGATGATTCTGGGGATTTTTGATGTGTATAAATTAAACTTTTGACTGGAATCTCTATATGAGAGCAAAACAATCATTAAAAAACAAAAAAGTGGAAGCCCACTTTTTAAATTGGTTTATACTTTTCAATTATTTTCTCTGCTACTTTTATACCGTCTACGGCTGCTGATACTATACCTCCAGCATATCCTGCACCCTCACCTGAAGGATACAATCCTTTTAGGTTTTTACTTTCAAGGGTTTTGCTATCCCTAACTATCCTTATGGGAGATGAGCTCCTGGTTTCTACTCCTGTTATAATTGCATCTTCCATCCCAAATCCCTTTAATTTATTATCCATGTTTATAATACCCTCTTTCATGGACTCAATGACATAGCCGGGTAAGCAATTCTTCATATTTGTCATCCTAATACTAGGCTCATAGGAGGGTTTTACACTTCCTATACTCTGGGATGCTGTATCATTAAGGAAATCGCCAACTAGTTGAGCAGGAGCTGCATAGTTTCCGCCACCGAGCCCATATGCCTTCTCCTCCCACTTTCTTTGAAAATACATTCCAGCCAGGGGATGGTTTCCTTTAAAATCCTCCTGAACCACCGATACCAGTAAAGCACTATTGGCATTGGATTTATCTCTAGCGTATTCGCTCATTCCATTGGTTACTAATCTCCCTTCTTCTGAAGCTGCTGCTACAACGCTTCCTCCGGGACACATACAGAAGCTGTAAACTGACCTTCCATTTGACGCATGGTATGTGAGCCTATAATCGGCTGCACCTAATCTTTTATGGTTTGCAAACTCTTTGTATTGTGATTTATTTATGACTGCCTGTGGGTGCTCTATCCTAACACCTATTGCAAAGGGCTTTTGAATAATCTCTACGCCTTGTTCATAAAGCATTTCAAAGGTATCCCTTGCACTATGTCCAACAGCCAATACAACAGCTTCACTATTTATAACTTCTTCATCATTTATTTCTACTCCACATATTTTCTCATTCCCTATAGCTAAGCTGGTAACCTTTGAGTTAAATCTTACTTCTCCACCGAGTCTTATGATCTCTTGCCTTAAGTTTTTTACTACTGACTTAAGTATGTCCGTACCTACATGGGGTTTAAAGGAATATATAATATCCTTTGGTGCACCGGCTTTAACAAGCTCTTTTAGAACCTTTCTACATCTTAAGTCCTTTACTCTAGTCGTCAGCTTACCATCAGAAAAGGTTCCCGCTCCCCCTTCTCCAAACTGTACATTTGATTCAGTGTTCAACCTTCCTGTTTTCCAAAAGCTCTCAACTGTTTTGCTTCTGTTTTCCACGTTTTCTCCTCTTTCCAAGATAAGAGGCTTATATCCCATCTGGGCTAGAATTAATCCACAAAATAATCCTGAAGGTCCTGTTCCAACAACTATTGGCCTTTGGTCTATTTCTATATCTCCCGGCTGTGGGTATTTATATTCCATGGGGGGTGTCATGGCAATATTTTTATTTCTAGCTTTTTTAAAAATATCTTTTTCGTTTTTAGCCAACAAATCAACTGTATATACAAATTCTATTTTGCCCTTTCTTCTTGCATCTATAGATTCTTTAAATATACTCATTTCTTCTATGTCCTTTGGCTTTATCCTAAGGATTTTACTCGCCTTATGTATCAGTTTATCGGTACTGTCATCTATTTCTAAGCGTATCTGTGAGATTCTTATCATTTAACAAAGCATTCCTTCCAATTTATTTATAGATGTGTGACCCTAAAACTTAAACTTTTTTTGAAATATTTCGTAAGCCAAAACTACAATACTTAATTTGGCTAACAGCTAATGGCTGACAGCTCACAGCAAAACATTGAATGTAAAGCTTCTGGGTCACACATCTTTATAATAGATTATTATTCCAATATCACTATAATTTTAACAGAGGAAAGAAGAAAACTCCATAGCTTTTGCTATGGAGTCATATTGTTAATATGTTTCTTCCTTTATAATTCACTGATTTATTTATCTTTATCCTAATAATTCCATTATTTTTTGAATAAATACCGCTGCAATTGCAACTGGTCCAATATATTTTACTAATACTATCCAAGCTCCAGCTAATTTGAATTCTACTTCACCATTATTTGTAGCTTCTTTGAT
The DNA here is from genome assembly GCA_028278115.1 of Clostridia bacterium. Classification (GTDB taxonomy): domain Bacteria; phylum Bacillota; class Clostridia; order Peptostreptococcales; family Caminicellaceae; genus JANQEZ01. Next base: position 12,839 of record JANQEZ010000414.1, on the reverse strand, counting down.
GGCATTATCTGTTCCCCAGAACCATCCAACTACTATACAAAGTAGAAGTCCACCTAGAGGAAGTAGTACATTAGCTGATCCATAGTCTAAGAAGTCAAATATTCCAAGTCCTAGAATTTTGAAATCTGACCATGCACCTAGAGATAGAGAAGCTGCTGAACCTATTAAGAATAAAGCTACACCAATTACAGAAGTAGCTACTAAACGTTTAACCTTCCATTCATCTACTACATAGGAAACACAAACCTCTAGCAATGAAATAGATGATGAAACTGCAGCAAATAAAACTAGTACAAAGAAGATTAATGAAAATAAACCGCCCATTGGTAATTGAGAGAATATCGCTGGGAATGAGTTGAATATAATCCCAATACCTGCGTTTGGATCAAGGTTATATGCAAATACTGCAGGCAGTACTGCTAAACCGGCAAGTAATGCAACTCCAGTGTCTATCAATGGAATTATTGTGGAACTTTGAGGTATATTAGTTTTCTTATCTAGGTAACTACCATAGGTGATCATAGCTCCCATACCTAAACTCAGGGAGAAGAATACTTGACCTAATGCAGCTAATATAACTCCCGGAGTAATCTTAGCAAAGTCAGGTACTAAAAGATATCTTATACCTGCTGAAGCTCCTGGTAAAGTCATGGCACGTACAGCAATAAGAAAAATCATTACGAATAATGCAGGCATCATTAATTTAGTCGATTTTTCGATACCTCCACCGATACCTTTAATTACGATAATCATAGTAATAAGCATGAATATACCATGATAGAATATTGGTTCACCAGGGGAAGTAATAAAAGCTCCAAAAGCATCTCCTAACATCCCTGGATCAGAAACATTTAATCCTCCAGTAACAGATTTTACTAAGTACTTTATAACCCATCCGCCAATAACACTATAATAGGAAAGTATCATGAATCCTGCTAAAACTCCTAATCCACCAACCCATGACCACTTTTTACTTATCTTTCTATATGCACCTATTGGATTCAATCCAGTATATCTACCAAGAGCTATCTCCGCTAACATCAAAGTAAAACCAACAAGGAATAATATTATAAAATATACAAGTACAAATGCTCCCCCACCATTTAGACCTGCCATAGCTGGGAATTTAACTAAGTTACCAAGCCCTACAGCTGAACCTGAAGCTGCCAAAATAAATCCTAACTTGGAGCCCCATTGTCCTCTTTCGTGATTTTGGTTTAAATTTGCCATTTTTTCCCTCCTCAATAATGTTTTTGAAGCTTAATTTTTTATTCCTCACCTCCTTTGATTAAATATTCATATTGTTATTTTATTAACAGATTATAAGCCATATTGAGAATTGTCTGACAATTCTCAATGTTTTACCATTCAATTATATTACATAATCGTAATGATTTCAACAATAATTTTATCTATTTACATTTTATTGAATTTCTTATTATTAATAGTATATCCATTAATAATAATGTTTATAAATTTATATACTGGGACAAAATATATTAAAGCTAGTCTATTTATGGAAATTTTAAAAGGATGAAGCTTGGTTTTGAATTTTCTATGAATAATCTAGGATAATATATGAAAGGGAGTTGTATTATGGATATAAATAGGGCGAGGGAAATTATACACTCAGAAAATAAAATCACCGTCACTTACAACGGAAGGTCTATCTGGATAAATAGTATCAATCCAAGCAGTGGACACGCTTTTGTAAAGACCTTAGATGGAACTAACGAGCATTACCAAGTTCCAGTTAGTGATTTGGTGGAGGGGTAGGAAAAGGCATCGCTAGGTGCCTTTTCAGCTCTTTGCTCTTAGCCCTTAGCTCTTAGGAGTAATAGTCGTAGCTCTCAGGTCAGAAGAAAGAGCCTTTGTCAGTTAGTAGTTGGTGATTCATGTGCTTCTTTTGGGTGTAAATACAATAGCTTTATCCTCGTAATAGTTTTAATTTTGCTTTTAATACTTCTGTTTAATTTATTTCAGCTATATAGGTAACCAACAATAGAGGGAAATAAAAATCTGGTTTGCATTTAACCTGCAAACCAGATTTTTATTTCCCTTTCAGCGGCTTCGGTATCGGATGAGCCGTGGACTGCATTATGTCTTATGCTGCTCCCATATAGATTTCTTACAGTTCCTTCCTTAGCCTTTACTGGATCCGTTGCTCCATTTAAACTGCGAACTACTGAAATAGCCCGCTCTCCTCTTATTATCATGACTATAATCTCTTTACTGTCTAATGAGCTTAATAGTTCTTCAAAAAAAGATTTCCCCTCATGTTCTTCATAATGCTCCCTCAAAAGCTTTCTTGTTGGGGATATCATTTTAAGTTTCTCCACCACAAGATTATGTTCTTCATATATACTAATGATTTTTCCTATAATATTTTTCTTTACTGCGTCTGGTTTTATAAGTACTAATGTTCTTTCCATATAAACCCTCCCATAGTCCCTAACAGAGAAACCATAGTGAAACTTAATTTATACATATACTAAATTACAAAATATCTAGTGCTTTTAAGGATTTTTGATGTGTATAAATTAAAGTTTTGACTGAAATCTCTATATAGGGATTCCTTTAGCGTGTAATAATCTCTATTACTGTGTCGTAATCAGCTCCTTTTGGAATATTGAATAATCCGTATTTAAGTTTCTTGGACATTTGTTTTTCGTAAACTAGTTCTGTAAATTTTGCCTTATCTTCTATTATATTTGCCTCAAACAGATTATTTATTACGATTTTACTGGATTCACCTTCTTTGATTCTAAACTCAATATATTCTTCAGTCTCTAAAGCTTTCTTTTCCTCTATTTCGTCTTTTTCCTCGGCTTTATTTTCATCTTCTAGAGTTGAAGGGTTGTCCTCTTGATTGGAATTTTCCTTTTCCAAAGTTTTTTCTACTTGCTGATTAAGCATATCATTCATTTCAAAAATTTCGTCTAGCTCATACATCCCAAGTCCTTGAGCTTTTTGTCTTATTTCTTCTTCTGTATATTCTCTGTACTCTACATTAGGGCTGGCAAAATTAACTATACTGCCAAATAATAATCCTATTCCGACGCCAAGCAGTAGATAGTAGATATGTACTTTATTATTCTTTTTCATAATTATACCCCTTTTTACTAGTAAGGTTATGATCTTTTACTTATTACTATATCTTCTCTAATCATTGTAACAATTTCTTAAGGAAAAATAAAGTATAGGCTCTAGGCTTTACTAGAGCTATCTATCTTTATGTATCCTAAGTAGAACATTAGCTTTTAATTAAGTTCTATTTCCGATTCAATAATTGACTCTTGATTTTCTCCAATTATCTCTACAGTTATCTTCTTCACTAGCATTTTGAAAACTTCATTAAAACCTTCTATATCCTTCAAGGCTTTCTTGAATTTTGCATTGCTGCTTAGCTTGCCAACTGTAAGATGGGGTTTAAACTTAGTTGACTTTAAAAACTCCGGTTTAAATTCTTCCAGAATCCCTGTATATAATTTATTATGAAGCTGAGTTAGCTCTTCATTACCTTTAATCACATTTAAAAAAAGATAGTTTTCCTGTTCACCAGTTATTCCTTGAAGTTCTACTTCAAAGGGCATTATGTCATTAACTTTTTTCTCTATATGCTGCTTAATAATAAGGCTTTCAATGTTACTTTTAAAGGGAAAAACTAAAGTTATATGGGGTGCAACTTTGTTAACCACTGGGTCATATCTTTTCCTTAGCTCATTGATCTTATCTATATTCTCAAATTCGGTAAATATTAGTATACATCTATTTAACATATGGACTCCACCTATTCTATTTTATATTGTTAGTTATATCTAATTTTACTCTGTAGCACTTAATCTTTAATCAAACCCTTTCTTTATATATGGATATACGCTTTTATAATTTAATATTTCCAAAGAAAAAAATGTAGAAGCATTCATTGTTTTCTTTGAAAAATTAATCAAGGTTTAAAAGCGTTTATCTTTATATAATATTCAATGATGACAATAAATCTTCTTACTTTTTTAACATGCTATTGATAATTGTTTTTAATTATATATACCTTAGCTTTATTTTACTCAAAACATTTAATTTTTTCCATATAAATTTAAGTTTTTTAACTAATAAAAAGAGGGTGTCTTAAAATGAATTTCTATAAATTAGAAATTTATTCTCAGACACCCTAGATATGGGTTTTTAAAAAATCTTTAGTTAGCAGTACCTTTATGCTTTAAATTTGCTTCTTTATCAATGCATTTTCTATAGCTTTTAATATTACCTTGCTGCTAACAGTAGCTCCTGTAACTGTATCTACATCTAGACTCTGGGCTTTTACAACCTCCTGAGGAATTGCTTCTGCGTTTTTCCCCTTGCCATTATCATGTTTTATTAGATCAATGTACGAAATTGCTTTATTCTTAACTTCAACTTTAACTTCAGCCTTTACTAATCCATTAAAGCCATATTCTCCAAAGTAAACTCCATCTTCAATATTTGATAAATCTACATTCTGTATTTGTATGTTCTTTGCCTCTATAGATGCATTTTCTGCACTTCTATAGATAAATATAGCTGATGCAGCTATAAACACTACAATAACTGCCGCTATTATTAGCACTTTCTTTTTCACAGTTTTAACCTCCATTATTTAGATAATCTGCAATCAAAATTGGTTATCTTAGTTTATCTATAAGGAATCCAACCTCTGCTTTAATATCCTTTATTAGGGAATCAACATCTATTTGATTTCTACCCTTTATATAAGCAAGGAGTTTTCCATGAATTGATGAATCTATTAAATCATTTAGTATTTTAGCATCCTCAGGCTTTATATTTGCCTTTGCAGCGTGCTCCATAATCTCTTCATATACAAAAACTGCTACCAATGGTTTATATAGCCTTTCCAGCAGCTCTAAAGGTGGCTCTCCTAAATCCTCTATGAATATAAGCTGAAATTGATATGGATTTTTAGCAAAGTACTCTACATATGAAGCAGCTATTACTTCAATTCTTTTACCAAATTCCTTGGTACCCTTTATATTTTCCTTTAGGTAGTTATAGCATTCATCCATATAATCTAAAAGGCAGTAGTAGAGCAAAGTATTTAAGTCCTTAAAGTAATTATAGATTGTAGCATAAGAATATCCAGCTCTATCTCCGACCTTCCTTACCGACAGACTTTCAATTCCCTCTTCCTTTATAATATCCTTAGCAGCTTCGATAAAGTAATTCATCATACGGCTTCTCTGTATTTTCTTTCTATCCACTTACACCATCCAATCCGTTTATTTTATTAATCAACCTGTTAATATTTTCTGTTTTTAAATCGGAATAGCTTTCTTTAACTTTTACAACGGATTTAGTAATAAGCTTATCCATAAAACTCATTTTCTCTAAACTAAGCTCATGACCTAAATGCTCCTTTGCAAAGGCTTTATTAACAACCCATTCTGGTAAATTATTGGTTATCTGCTCCATAGCTCTGTCTCCACTAAACTTACAGCAAACAAATAAACCTATTTTCTTACTCTGTAAATCATTTTTGTTCTCATCAACAAATTGAGTAATTTCCTTTTGAATTTTCCCTACATATACGGAGCCTCCAAGTATAACATTGTCGTAATTTTTCAAATTAATTGGTTTACTATTTCTTAAATTTACTAGATTAACCTCATGGTCTAATCCCTTCTTTAAAATCTCCGCACATTTCTGTGCAGCACCGTATTTTGTGCTAAACACAATTAATGTCTTCATTTTTAATCTCCTTTCTTTTTTAAGATAGTAGTTTCTATATTAACAAAGTTCATATGATTAACAGTGTTAATAATTTTATACTTTTATTTTATCTTCTTATTATTCTTATGTCAACTAAAAAATCTAAATTAAGGTATATGATTTATTTTGGGTTTATAATTTTAGCGGATTAATTGCGATGATTTTGGGATATGTATAGGTAGCCAACAATATAGTGAAATAAAACCAAAAGGATTATGATATTTTATTTTAGTGATTTCAATGAATCTGTTTTCTCCTTATAAGATATATATATAAACAGGTTCATTGCATGAACGAAAATAAAATATCATAATCCCCCTCTCATCAATATAATTTTTTTCTTTGAAAATATTAAATTATAAAAGCATATATCCATTAAGTAAAAAAAGAACATCAGCTTATTTAAATAAACCGATGCCCCTGTTGTTATTTTTTATATCTTTTATATAGTTCACCCCTTATTGCATTAAAGGATATATTTTTCTCTGCCAGTAAAACTATTAGATGATACATAAGGTCAGAGATTTCATATATGATTTCTTCTTTATTATCATTTTTAGCTGCTATTATTACCTCGCTGGCTTCTTCCCCAAGCTTTTTGAGTATCTTGTCAATTCCCTCATCAAATAGATAGTTTGTATAGGAACCTTCCTTTGGCTTTTTCTTTCTTTTAAGGATTCTTTCGTAAATCAGGTCAAATATATTCAATAGTTTTGTATCCTTTATTTCTTCTTCATATATGGTACTGTAAAAACAACTATTTTCTCCTGTATGGCATGTAGGCCCTACCGAATTTACTTCAACTAGTAAGGTATCATTATCACAGTCATATTTAATTACCTTTACTAAATGAAAGTTGCCAGAAGTTTCTCCCTTATTCCATAGTTTTTGTCTGCTTCTACTATAAAACCATGTTTTTTTAGTTTCTAAGGTAAGAGCTAATGATTCCCGATTCATATATCCAAGCATTAAAACTTCTTTGCTTATATAGTCCTGTATGATTGCAGGAATAAGTCCTTTGCTGTCAAATTTTAAATTATTTATATCGATCATCTAAAAATCGCTCCTGACTTCAACTCCATTATTATAAAGATACTCCTTTAGGTCTGCTATTTTAATCTCCCCGTAATGAAAGACTGATGCCGCCAAGGCTGCATCAGCCTTGCCATCCTTTAATACCTCTAAGAAATGTCTTCTATTTCCTGCACCACCGGATGCAATAACGGGTATACTAACCTCCTCTGAAATGATCTTAGTTATTTCAATACTATAGCCATTTTTTTCTCCATCGGAGTCTATTGAGTTAAGAACGATCTCTCCTGCTCCAAGTCTCTGGCCTTTTACTGCCCAGTCCAGAGCCTTAAGCCCGGTATTTATTCTGCCTCCATTAATGTACACATCCCAATGCCTTCCATTTCTCTTTACATCCATTGACAAGACTACACACTGGCTTCCAAATTTAAGGGCTGCCTCTGTTATGAGCTCTGGTCTTTTTACTGCTGCTGAATTTATTGATACCTTATCTGCACCAGCTCTAAGCACCTTTTTAAAATCATCTACACTTTTAATTCCACCACCGATGGCAAAGGGGATATTTATATTTTCAGCAGTTTTTTCTACCACATCTATGAAGATGTCTCTATTTTCATTTGATGCTGTTATATCATAAAAAACAAGCTCATCGGCTCCCCTCTCCGAGTAAAGCTTTGCAAGCTCCACTGGGTCTGCAACGTCCTTTATATTCTTAAACTTCTTTCCCTTTACCACTCTTGCCCCGTCAACGTCAAGGCATGGGATTATTCTTTTAGCAAGCATAGCCTTCCTCCTATAATTCTTTAATCTGCATAAGGGCTATCCATAAGTAGGCTGGTGCTTATCTTTCCTTCATAAAGTGCTTTGCCTACTATTGCCCCGTAAAGATTAATTCTTTTCAAATCTTCTATATCTTCTTTCCTTCCTATTCCCCCTGAGGCAATAATATCTATACTTAAATTTTTCTTAAGGTTTTCAAGCTCATAAAGATTTGGCCCTACCATTGTTCCATCCTTAGAAATATCTGTGTAAACAATGGTCTTTACCCCTATTTTTTCAAGCTCCTTTGCAAACTCTATTGACTTTATATCACTGTTATTGGTCCATCCATCTATACAGGCATATCCGTCTCTTGAATCTATTGATACAACTACCTTTTCTCCGAAGTTCTCTATAAGCTCCTTAGTAAAGCCCCTTTCTTTTATGGCAGAGGTTCCGACTATTATTCTCTCTACCCCTAAATTGAGTATTTCCCTTGCTCTTTCTAGGGTTCTTATGCCTCCACCCACTTGAATAGGTATATCTACAGCTTCCACAATCATCTCTATTAAATTTTTATTCACAAGTTCTCCTTTTAAGGCTCCGTCTAGGTCTACGATATGTAAGTACTTTGCACCTTCTTTTCTCCATCTTTTAGCTATTGATACTGGATCATTGCTATATACTGTCTCTTTATGATATTTCCCTTGGTAAAGCCTTACGCATCTGCCTGCTCTTATATCTATGGCAGGAAAAATTATCACTTCATCATCTCCTTAATATTTCTTAGCAGCTTAATTCCAGTTTTTCCACTTTTCTCAGGATGAAATTGCATTCCAATTATATTTCTTTGCCTTACTACAGCAGGAATCCTTTTACCGTAGTAAGTCCAAAATACTACATCATCTTCATTTTGTGGATTTAAATGATATGAATGTACGAAATAAACATATTCACCTTCTCTTATATCATTAGAGAGGCTATCTTCCTTGGCTTTAATCAGTTTATTCCATCCCATATGGGGTATCTTTAAATCTCCACTGAACTTAACTATATCACCCTTAAGCAGTCCAAGACCTTCCCACTCTCCATCCTCATAGCTCTTTTCAAATAGAAGCTGCATGCCTAAGCATATACCAAGTATAGGCTTTCCTCCAGCCGCATTTTCCTTTATGCAATCTACTAAATCATACTTTTTAAGGTTCTCCATTGCATCTTTAAATGCTCCAACACCGGGAAGTATAATGGCAGAGCTCTTTTTTATAGCTTCCTTGTCGGCACTTACAACAACATCTAACCCAAGATTTTCAAAGGCTCTATATACATTTTTTATGTTTCCCACATCATAATCTATAATGGTTATCATATTTATCACCACCTTGTGTAATTTTGGGTCATATCTTATGGGACCGTTGCATTCTTTTTAGTCATATCTATTGGGACCGTTACAATGTTACAGTCTCATGAGTCGAATCTCTTTTGTCCGTTACATGCTTAGGTCAGTCTTATAAGCTCTTTTAAAATCTTTTTTGTAACAGACCCCAGATGTCTCCCCTAGAGATTGTACCTGTCCTCAAAGGTCTACCCCAGAGATTGTACCCGCCCTCAAAGGTCTACCCCAAAGTCTGCACCCGACCACAAACGCCTGCCTCAGAGATAGTAACTGTCCTTCAAAGTATTCCCTTCGTCGACATAACTCCTTCTATACTTTCATCTATTGTCATAGCTTCCTTTAGTGCTCTTCCAAAACCTTTAAATATTGATTCTATAATGTGATGATTATTTTCTCCACATTGCATATCTATATGGAGGGTTATTCCGGCATTGCTTGAAAGGGCTATGAAGAATTCTTTTAAGGTTTCTGTTTCAAAATCGCCTACGTATTCTCTACTGAGGTTTACATTGAATCTTAAGAAGCTTCTGCCGCTGATATCTATGGAAATCATGGATAGAGCTTCGTCCATTGGTGTAAAAACCGTTGAATACCTCTTTATACCCGACTTATCACCCAAGGACTTTTTAATGGCTTTTCCCAGCACTATCCCCAAATCCTCCACTGTATGATGGGTGTCTACATCTAAATCTCCTTTGCAATTTACATTTAAATTTAGCTGCCCATGCTTTGCCATCAGTGTTAGCATGTGGTCTAAAAAACCTATACCGGTAGCTATTTCTGATTTTCCTTTGCCATCTATTTCAAGTTTTAATATTATATCTGTCTCAGCAGTTTTTCTACTGATCTGCACAAGTCTTCCCATTTCTACACTTCCTTTAGAATCCTTAATACTTCTATGTTTTCCCTATCTGTTCCCACTGTGAGTCTAATACAGTTCTTAAGAAGCCCTTCAGTGCCAAAGCCCTTTATATTGATCTTTTCTTCTCTAAATCGCTTTGTTAGGTATTGATATTTACTTACCCTGATTAGTATAAAATTACTATTACTAGGTATTGCCTGTACACCCTTTATTTTCTCTAGCTCAATAAACAGCTTATCTCGTTCATATTTTAATTTCTCAATATACTTAAAAGCGATTTCTTTATTATCCAATACCCTCTCACCAATATACTGGGAAATCGAGTTGAGGTTATAGGGAGCTTTTACCCTACTGATGATTTCTATGAGCTCTTTGTTTGCTGCTACATATCCTATCCTAAGTCCTGCAAGCCCAAATGCCTTTGATAAAGTCCTAAGGACAATCAATTTTTCATAATCCTTTATTTTATCTATTATTGTTTCACCAAAAAATTCAAAATACGCCTCATCCACCACAACAATCGACGATGTATTATCCAAAACCCTTATTATATCCTCCCGGTCTACAATCCTTCCGGTGGGGTTATTGGGAGTGCATAGGAATATGACCTTTGCTTTGTTTTTATTTGCCTTAGATATTATAGCGTTAATATCTATGCTAAAGTTCTCATTCCCCTGTACTTCTATAAGCTTCCCACCAGCTATACCTGTCATCACTTTATACATTGCAAAGGATGGACTATGGGTAACAACAACATCTTCCTTATCCACAAATGTATCTATAATAATCTTCAAAAGTTCGTCGGAGCCGTTTCCACAAAGGATGCTTTCCTCCTCTACCCCTACATATTCAGCCAATGTTTTTTTAAGCCCAGCGGCATCGTTATCGGGATACCTATTGAGGTCTTGCTCAGATAGTCTACTTAAAACTAAACTGCCTATATCTTCAAAAATATTGTAGGGACTCTCATTGGCATCTATTTTTATCCGATAATTCTGCTTCGTTACTTTATATGGTTTTAAGTTCATCACACTTTCCTTTATTAATTCCTTCATGGCTAAAACCTCACTTTGATGGAGTTGGCGTGACCTGATAAGCCCTCTGCCTCAGCAAACGAGACTACTTTATCCTTTATTCTACTTAAAGCTTCTTTATTGTAGTAAAGTAAGCTGGACTTTTTTATGAAATCATAGACCCCAAGGGGTGATGAAAATTTTGCTGTGCCAGAAGTAGGCAAGGTGTGGTTGGGTCCTGCGAAATAATCCCCTACTGGTTCTGGTGTATATTCTCCCAGGAAAATTGCACCTGCATTTTTAATCTTAGGTAGTAGTTCAAAGGGATTGTCAACCATAACCTCTAAATGCTCTGGAGCAATTTCATTGCTTACTTCTATGGCTTTCTCCATATCCCTTACTAAAAATATATATCCATAGCTCTCAAGGGATTTTTTGATGATTTCATCTCTATTTAGTAGATTCCTTTGAATTTCCACTTCTTTCTTAACCTCAAGGGCTAAAGCTTTAGAGGTGGTAATGAGTATAGACGATGCCATCTCATCGTGCTCAGCCTGGGATAATAAATCTGCCGCTATAAACCGAGGATTTTGACCTTCACATGCTAGTATACATATCTCACTTGGTCCAGCTATCATATCTATATCCACCAATCCAAATACGGCCCTTTTTGCCCTGGCAACATAAATATTTCCCGGCCCTACTATTTTATCTACAGCTTTTATTGTATTAGTTCCGTATGCCAATGCTGCTACAGATTGTGCACCACCTATTTTATAAACCTCTGTTACGCCTGCAACCTTTGCACCAGCCAATATGTAGGGGTTTATTTTCCCATCCTTATTGGGAGGAGTAACCATAGCTATTGACTCCACACCGGCAACCCCAGCAGGAACAGCGTTCATCAAAACTGTGGATGGATATGCCGCCTTTCCACCTGGAACATATATTCCAACCCTTGCAAGGGGTCTGATTATCTGACCTAATATGATTCCTTCTTTATCATTTGTCATCCATGAGCTTTGAAGTTGTTTTCTATGATAGTCTGAAATATTCTTCTTAGCCGATTCCAATATATTTAAAAACTCCTGTCCCACTATGGAAACTGCCTCCTCAAACTCTTGCTCCGAAACCCTTAAGCTGTTTAAGACGACATTATCAAATTTTGCAGTATGTTCGATTAATGCATCATCCCCTCTTTTCTTAACACTATTTATAATTCCATAGACCACTCTATCAATATTTGTATAATCATCCTCTCCTCTACTTAGTAGAGAATCTATTATTTCCTTATAATTATCATCTTGTATTTCTATTAAATTCAATCTTCAACCTCCTTTTTTAATTAGGGTCACAGCTTATAAGGACAGTTGCAATCTCTTTGGTCAATTCTTGTGGGACAGTTACATCGTTACATCCTTTTGGATCAAGTCTCTAAAGTTCGTTACATCGGTTTGAGTTGCTTTGTAAGTATTTATTTTTTGTAACCGACCTTTGAGCTAGTCCCCATAGCTTGTAACGTTGTACCGGACCATTAAGCTATGACCTTCACGACTGTAACGGAACCTCTAGATTCGACCCTAAAGTATTTCCTCCAGCCCATTAATCAGTCTCTCTATTTCTTTACTTTTGGTCTTTAGGCTTACCTTGTTTACCACAAGTCTTGCACTTATGTCATGGATTTCTTCAAGTATTGCTAGCCCGTTTTCCTTTAGGGTTTTACCTGTTTCAACTATGTCTACTATGACATCTGAAAGGTCTAGTATTGGGGCAAGCTCTACTGAGCCCTTTAGCTTTATTACTTCTGTCACTACTCCCTTTTTATTAAAATAATTCTTAGTTATATTAGGGTATTTAGAGGCTATAACTAGTTTTTTGTTTGGATTAAATACCTTTTCTTTAAATCCGGCTACACATATTTTGCATTTTCCCATATTAAGATTTAATATTTCATATACGTCAGCTCTATTTTCCATAAGCACATCTTTACCTACGATACCTATATCAACTGCACCCTTTT
>JANQEZ010000404.1 GCA_028278115.1 Clostridia bacterium | reverse complement strand
TATAGATGTGCAGCCTAGAGATATAGTAAAAGTTTTTAATAGTAATTTATGGTATAATAATTCTGACATTATATAAAAATGGGAGAAACTAGATGATAGAAGGTAAAAAAATCATAATAAGACAACTAGAATTAGGTGATGAAGAATATCTTCATAAATGGTGGAATGATGGGAAGATGATGAGTCATTCCAGCCATTGCTTTGGAACATTACAAAGTAAAGAAGTTATACGTAGAGGTATAATGAAGGATATAGAAAACTATAAGATGTTCTCAGATCGAAAGAGATTTATAATATGTAAAAAAGAGAACATGGAACCAATAGGGGTTAAGCACATCTTTTAGGAGGGGAGAAAATGGGTGGTAAAATGACTAGGGTTATTCCAGTACCAATGGGTACTGTAACAGCTTATATAATTAAAGGAGAAAAGACCATCTTGGTTGACACAGGGTATAAAGGCAGTGAAAGCAAGATTTTGAATAAAATGTACCAAGAGTCTATAAACCCAGAAGATGTTAGTATGATACTACTCACCCACGGTCATAATGACCACTTTGGAAGTGCAAAGAGTTTAAAGGATAAGCTTGGTGCACCTGTTGCAATACATAAATTAGATGCAGATAATATCAGAAAAGGTGATAATGGAGTACTTAAACCCATAAGTATCTTTGGAAAGCTTATTACTCCTTTTATGAAGGTAATGATAAAGTCGAGGGTCAAAGGATTTGAGCCAGACATAATATTACAAGATGACTTTAGTCTTGAGCCATATGGAATTGATGGCAAGGTTATATCTACTGCTGGTCATACCAATGGCTCTGTTTCTGTAGTACTAAATAATGGTGAAATTATAATTGGAGATTTAATGATGTCCTTTTTTATAAAACAAAGGCCAGGTTTTCCAGTATGGGCAAATGATATTGATGAAGTAAAGAGGAGTATAAATAGGGTTGTAAAGCTTTCACCTAAAGTAATATACGCATCCCACGGTGGACCATTTATGCTAGAGTCTGTAGTAAAGAAATTTAGTTCTCATATTGAGTAAGCATAGTAGCATTTGATTAATCAGGTTTAAAAAGCAATGCTCAAAATGGTTGATATTTAAGCTTTACTATGCTATATTAATATAGATATGTGACCCTAAAACTTAACCTTTTTCCAAAATATTTCGCAAGCCAAAACTACAATGCTTAACTTGGCTAATAGCTAATGGCTGACAGCTCACAGCAAAACATTGAAAGTAAAACTTCTGAGTCGCAAATTTATAAATAGGTGATGGAGTTCACCTTTAACTGCAGAGATGCTAATGACTCCTACTGATGGTAGCATTTATACCAACAGCAGGAGTTTTTGTTTTGAAGATGTTTAGATTAATTGGTTTATGAAATCTCATAAATTCCAATGACTCCTACTGATAGTAAAGAAGTATTTATTAAATATATTTAGGAGGACATATACATGGCCACAAGTTTAGCAATAGTTATATTACTTGGCTTACTCTTTAACACTATATTTATTAGACTGAAAATGCCAGGGCTTCTTGGAATGTTATTTTTAGGTATATTATTAGGTCCATATGCATTAGACTGGCTGGACCCTAATTTGTTACAGGTTTCGGCTGACTTTAGAAAAATTGCTTTGATTATTATACTGCTGCGGGCAGGCTTTGGCATTAGTAAAGAGGATTTAAATAGAGTAGGAGTAACTGCTATAAAGCTCGGGTGCATTCCGGGATTAATAGAAGGCACTACTATTGCTTTTATATCAACTGTCCTATTAGATTTTTCCTTTATACAAGGCAGTATTTTAGGTTTTATAATAGCTGCTGTTTCTCCAGCAGTTGTGGTTCCCCATATGCTTGAGCTTATTGAAGGGGAAATAGGAACTGATAAAAGAATACCCACATTGATACTGGCAGGAGCATCCCTGGATGACGTTTTTGCAATTACAATCTTTACTACATTCCTTGGACTATACAGTGGAAGTCATATCAATATAGGAATTAAAATTGCATATATACCCATATCCATAATCTTAGGGATATCCCTGGGAGTTATTATAGGTCTGATTATGGTTAAATTCTTTAAAAAGTATAGTATTAGAGATACAAAGAAAATACTATTAATACTTGGCATTGCTATACTACTGACAGCTTTAGAGAATATGCTTAAAAATAAGATTGAAATTGCAGCCCTATTAGGGGTTATGGCAATAGGCTTTATAATCTTAGAAAAGCTTCCAGTTGTTGCAAAGAGACTGTCTAAAAGGTTTAACAAGATATGGATACTGGCAGAGATAATCCTATTTGTTTTAGTAGGATCACAAGTGAATATATCAGTTGCAGTTGATGCAGGATTTAAAGGTCTTATTATTGTTTTTATTGGATTAGTAGTTAGAAGCTTTGGCGTATTGATTTCTACCTTGGGTACAAAGCTTAACTGGAAGGAACGACTTTTTTGCATCATAGCATATACACCAAAGGCTACAGTTCAAGCTGCTATTGGAGCCATTCCACTGTCACTAGGCGTAAAATCAGGAGATCTAATCTTAGCCATATCAGTGCTTTCAATAATAATTACTGCTCCATTAGGAGCCATAGCAATAAAAGCTTCAGCTAAAAGATTATTAGCAGTAACAGGAGGATAATTATGAATGCTATAACATTACCAAAAATTGAACTACACTGTCATTTAGATGGTAGTGTAAGACCGGAGACGATTATTGATATTGCCAAAATAGAAGGGATAAATATACCAAGCTATGATATTGAAACCGTAAGGGAGATGATGATAGCACCGCTGGACTGTACATCTTTGCTAGAATATTTAAAAAAATTTGACTTGCCAATAAAAATTATGCAGTCAAAGGAAAGCCTTAGAAGAATATCCTTTGAGCTGCTTGAGGATGCAGCTCAAGAAAATACAAAATATATTGAAATTAGGTTTGCACCGCTGCATCATATTAGAGAAGGTTTAACAGTAGAAGAAGTTATAGAAAGTGTACTGTGGGGAATAAGGGATGCTGAAGTAATGTATGATATTAAAGGCAAACTCATATTATCATGTATGAGAAATATGCCGGTTGATACAGTATATGAAGTTATTGAAAAGGGGAAAAAATATCTAGGTAAAGGGGTAGTAGCCATAGATTTATGTGCAAATGAAGATAAAGGCTTTTCAAAAAGATTTATTGAACCTATCGCCTACGCCAGTAAGTTGGGTTTTAGAGTGACAATCCATGCAGGAGAGACGGGAATAGGAAGAAATGTTCTTGAAGCTGTCAAGCTCCTTAGAGCTGAGAGGATAGGACATGGTGTCTTTATAAAAGACTGTGTAGAAGCATATGAGATTGTGAAAAGTAAAGGAGTTACCCTTGAGATGTGTCCCACAAGCAATGTTCAAACAAAGGCAGTCACAAGCTTTAGTGGACATCCAATATACGACTTCCATAAAGACGGCATTAAGGTTACAGTTAATACTGACAATAGAACCGTATCAGATACAAACTTAAGTAATGAATATGATGTTCTGATAGAAGAATTTAAAATTAACTACGAAGACTATAAAAAGATGTACTATAACAGTGTTGATGCTTCCTTTGCAGATTTAACTACTAAGGAAAGACTTATGAAATACATATAATAGCAGTAAAGAAGCAGATGACAAACTCAAACCCTAGTCCATACGAGGAAATGTATAGGCTGGGGTTTATAATTTTATAAAATCAAAAAATTGATTCGATTCTTAATTCAAAGTGATTAGGGCTAAATAATAAATTTTATGATAAAATCAACTTATCATATCTAATTATTATAGGTAAACGCTTTTAAATAATTAAGATAAGCATTGAATTTTTTAATAATGAATCTACAGTAGCTATAAAAATATTAGAGCAGGTGATGAATTTGTCAAAAATACCTAAGAATCTAAGGGAAAAAATTGATTCCATACCTTTAAAGCCAGGTGTCTATAAGATGAAGGATGCTGAAGGCAATATTATATATGTAGGGAAAAGTAAAACATTAAAATCCAGGGTAAAATCCTACTTCTATACTAATCATGAGTGGGGCAAATTAAAATTACTGGTATTTCATATACATGATATAGATTACATTGTAACAGATACACATTTGGAAGCACTGATACTGGAATGTTCCTTGATAAAGAAATTAAAACCTATATATAATAGTCAGCTTAAAAACCATACAAAATATAGGTATTTGAAAATCAATGAATTTAATAAATCTAAACCCATAACGATAGTAGCAGAAAGGGAAGAAGAAAATTGTTTTGGCCCCTACAGAAGTAAGGGAATACTTGAGGAAATTGTAAAATTCTTTCAAAAAATATATCCAATAACAAAGTCTAAAGGCATGTATAAATTTACTTATAAAATTTTTCCAGAAAATATAAATGAGAATACATTTGAAAAAAATAGAAAAAGCCTGATTGAAATTTTTTCAAATAGAGAATCCATGCAGAAGTTTCTATTGCAGATTGAGGAAAAAATGACAGAGGCAGCTAGAAGCTATCAGTTTGAGACAGCCTCTAACTATAGAGATATGCAAGGATATATGAAATATCTAGATGACGCTAAAGCAAGGGAAGGAAATGGCTTGGAAGCAAAAAAGGTTTTAATGGGAGAGAAGATAGATAATGGATATAAGATTTTTTATATTTCAAAGGGCAGAATTATTTTAAAAAGAAAGTACAAAGAGATTGGGAGGCATGAATTAGAAGGTTTCTTATCAGATGCTAATGAGCTTGAAGGCAGGTTTGTGGGCATAAAAAATGAAAAAAGAGATCTGGATTTCAAATCCATTGTATATTCTGAGATTAAAGAACAAGGGACAAAAGCAGTTGCTTTTTTAGAAAATAACAACTATATAAAAGTATTTATTGATAAGCTTAAGAAGCTATAGCTTTAAGTAGGGACTCTAATTTAAACTATAACTTCTAAGATACTCTTTAAGGCAGCATTATTATAAGGAGGTGAATTAATGGAGTTTAAGGAATTTGGTAGAAATAATGAAAAAAGAATACTTCTCATTCATGGTGGATATGTTTCCTGGAGAACCTTACAAGTTCAGATTCAAGAATTGCAGAAGAGTTATCATGTATTTGTACCATTATTAGATGGTCATAACATCAATGATGATTCGGAGCTTGAATCCATCGAGTTGGAGGCATCACAGATTCTTGAATATTTCATAGAAAAAAATATATATAAGATTGATGTCATCTATGGGGCTTCCCTTGGAGCTGATATCGCATTGGAAATTTTATCTCAGGCGAAGGATTTCGCTAAGTATGCTTTCATTGAATCTGCTTCACTTGGAATCAATAAATTTGCAGCATGGATTCTCATACATCTATCGAAAGCTACGATGTATTATGGTTCACGGGGACATAAAATATGGAAAAAAGTCCTAGATAGTTTCTTAGAGAAGCTTAAAATGCCAAAGGAGCTATATAGTGATACGAAAGGTTTATTAAGGCACATGTCGAAAAAAACAATTGAAAATGTACAAAAACTTGTTTGTAACTATCACTTAAAGGAATCAATACAAGGTATCAGCACAAAGTGCCTTATTGTTTATACTTCAAAAGAAATAATGTATATGAAGAAGAAATATAATAAAATGAAGGACATGGTGGAAAATATACAGATCATTTGTATTGATAATTATAGTCATGGAGAATTATGTATTGGAAATCCTAAAAAACAGGTTAATATGTTAAAAAATTTTGTACTTGAATCAGAGCTAACACAATATCGCATAACTGAAAAGTGAATGGGGTCAGATACTATAGAAAGCCAAGTGATTTTGGCAAAAAAGAAACCCCAGTTAAAAAAGATAAATGTAAAATTTAAACAGTAATATACGGATGAGATAAAGAAATATATTAAGAGAACAATTATTTACCATTGCCTCATTGAGATTGAGGTAGTGATATCATTACTAGCGATAGACTGGCTCAATTTTGAGCAGCATAGTGGCTCAGCCATATGCGTACCAGCATTTCTATTTAAGCGAAATATTCAATAAATAGATGCTTTGAATTACATGTTCTAGCCTGACCCTATTCTTTAGAGATTTGCATTGTATAATATATTGGAGTTG
>JANQEZ010000397.1 GCA_028278115.1 Clostridia bacterium | reverse complement strand
GATAGATTGCAATAAATCTTTTACATTTTGATTTTTTGAATATCCCTAAAGCATTGGCTATTCAAAAAATCAAAATGTAGGTTTATAAGTGCATTCTATATAGATACTTTTCCAAAATTTCTACTTTATTTATCTTTGCTGTTAGCTGTAAGCCGTCAGCTATTAGCCAAATATATACCACAGATATGTAATAATTATTATCAAATACACATTTCTATGCAATTATAAAAATCCTAATATCCTAATTCCTTATTAACTATTATCACATGAATTCTATCTGCATCCATCTGCTTTTTGATAACGACATAATCGCTGCAGATTCTTTCTTTACTACTGCAGTCCATGCAGTAGCCTACCTCTGAACATGGAGTTTTTCTGTTTAACCTTTTGGCATTTGCCGGAGCAGCTATTTCTCTGTTTCTCATGATGGCATCGTCTAAATTTTTAACTATCTTGTTTATGCCTACTACAACTATAACTTTATCTGGGCCATATATCATTGCTGCCACTCTATTTCCCCTACCGTCTACATTGTATAGCTCTCCCTCTTCTGTAAGGGCATTAGTGCTTGTAAAGTATGCATCGGCTGAAAAGCTTTCTCTATAGATTTTTTTAATATCCTTTGGTGTTAACCCCTCTTGATATCTGTCTAAAAAATTATATTTTCCACTTCTCAAGAATTCAATTATACCTGTTTCAAACAAGGTCATGGAACCACCAAGGGATACTGTGTCTCCTTCCTTGATTATCTCCCCAATCTTTTCTATGGCTCCTTCTTCATTTTGAACGAAATATCCCTTCATATTATTTTTCTCTAGATTGTCAATTGTTCTCAAAGCCCTTTTTTCCATGACAAACTTAACATTATTATCCATAAAATATCACTCCTTTAAAATTAAATTGCTCTTATAGATGTGTGACTTAGAAACTTAACCTTTTTCTAAATATTTCGCAAGCCAAAACTATAATGCTTAATTTGGCTAACGGCTAATGGCTGACAGCTCACAGCAAAGCATTTAAAGTAAAGCTTCTGGGTCACACATATATACAGAAAATAATATGCTATTATCGTTTTACATATCTTGCAAGTAAATTTATTACAATTGGCAATACGGTTATAACGGTAATAAGCCTCATTAGATGCATCAAGGCTACTTTAGGGGTCTCAGCTCCGTATTCATTGGCTATTAAGGTCATATCGGTAATTCCTCCTGGGGAGGTGCTAAATAGGGCTGTTACTAAGTCTAATCCCGTAAACTTTGAAATAATAAATCCTAGACATATACTGAAAAAAGTAAGTCCAAATACTAGAATTAGAGCAGGTACAATTAGGTTCTTTAGCTCATATAATGTCTCCATTTTAAAGTTTAACCCTATCATACCACCTACTACGATTTGGGCAAGAATTTTCATGTTAATAGGTATATCGCCTTTTCCAGTCACAATATTATAAATAGCTACTGAGATCATGGCTCCTATCAATGCTCCAGCAGGTATTTTAAGCTTTATTCCAATAATCCCTCCAATGCCTGCAACTAGAAGTGTATATATTATCTTATCCATAGTATGTGTTTCTCTCCTATTTTTTTCTTTTGGTTTTTATATTTAGCTTCACTTATAAATATACCATATATTATATAAGTAGCCTGCTGTTTGTTCAATATGAAACCACATTTCTTGGGGCTTGAAGCTGGGATAATCTTAAAAGCATTACTCTCTCCCTAAGCAATCAAAACCCCACCTTTCTTTAATAACACCAGAAAATTGCATAACTGAAAAAGCTAAGTTTAAATTTTTCTATGAACTATGTAGACACTCTTATTTACCTTGATAATATACATGTACACACCGAGACTATCTGCTAAAGCTTAATCAATTATCACCCTTAGTTAGTATATTTTTCATTATATTGAGCTACTGTTTTAATTAATTATAGTATATTATACCTTCATTTATTTTTGATACATCTTTTATCGAATAACTATTATAGAGATATATAACATTACACTTTAATAAAATATTATATATACTTCTATTAATGACTGTAATTTTAATATATAATGAAGGCAATTATAGGCACTTATAAAAGGAGGAACATAAAATGACGGGAATTACAAGCATTTTAATACTTCTGATAATTATATTTCTGGTGGAATTTTTCTCCATTTCACTGAAGCTTACTGGGCTAGATATAGATAAGGCAAGATTTCAGGTCATATCCATAATAACCAATACTGGATTTACAACAATAGAGTCGGAGCTGATTTCGCAGCATCCCACAAGGAGAAAAATAGCCCAGACATTGATGCTTCTAAGCTTTGTAGGTTATGCTGCACTTATTGGTTTAGTGGTAAATATAGTTCAAAGCAAGTATGAAATAATGTATATATTACTGGCTGTGATAGCTGTGGTTTTGGGTGTATTATTTGTCTTAAGAAATAAACCTCTAATTTATAGGCTAGAGAAAGCTATAGAAAAGTTTCTTATTAAGAAGATGGCTAAGGATAAAAAGTATAGAACGGTAGAAGAGGTTTTAAAGCTTAATGATGAGTTTGGGGTGGCTGAGTTAATGGTGGAATATGGCAGCCGGCTTGAAGGTGTCCCCCTTAGTAAATCTGATTTGACGGATAAGTATATACAGGTTCTCAATGTGGATAGAGGCTCTCATATAATTCATTTTCCAAAGCGGGATTTAGTCTTCAAGGTAGGAGATAAGGTTACTGTATATGGTAATCTAGAGAATATTAAAGAACTGGCTATCCGGCAGTATAGTGATGAGGCTAAGGCATGAGGGCAAAGGCGTCTGGCGACGCTTTGTGGTTGTAAGTTCTAAGTTCCAAGTTGCAAGTATTAGGGTCTTTCTAGTAAGTTTTAATAAAGAACAAATACAAAGATAGAGAATAGCCAGTGGCTATTCTCCTATTTTTTTGCTTTCTATATTCCAAATTTCATTTGCATATTCTCCTATTGTTCTATCGCTGCTGAATTCACCTGCGTTGGCAATGTTGATCCAGCATTTTTTTGCCCAGGCTAATCTGTCTCTGTATGCTAAGTCAACTTTTTTCTGGGCTTCTCTATATTCATCGAAATCTCTGAATAGGAAATAGTTATCTGCCTTATGCCAGCTTGCTCCTTTTAATAGGGAATCATGCAGTTCTTCAAACATTCCAGTATCTTCATCGTCAAAGGTTCCATCTATCAATGTATCTACAACTCTCTTTAATCCTTCAACCTTTTCATAATACTCTTTAGGGTCATAGCTTTCCTTCATGGCGTTTATTTCTTCGACTCTAGCTCCAAAAATGAAGTTGTTCTCCTCACCTGCATGGGCTACTATCTCTACATTTGCACCATCATAGGTTCCAAGGGTAGGCGTACCATTGAGCATGAACTTCATGTTTCCTGTTCCCGATGCTTCCTTCCCTGCTGTTGATATTTGCTCAGATACATCTGCTGCTGGGAATAATTTTTCTGCGTATGATACTCTATAGTTTTGAACAAATATTACTTTTATTTTTCCATTGACATCGGGGTCGTTGTTGATAAGATTTGCTATTTCATTTATATATTTTATTACTCCCTTTGCCCTAAAGTATCCCGGTGCTGCCTTTGCTCCAAATATGAAGGTTCTTGGCGTTATATCCATATCCGGGTCTTCCTTCAGTTTATAATACATATCTAGTATTTGGAAGGCATTTAGAAGCTGTCTCTTATACTCATGAAGCCTTTTTATTTGTATGTCAAATATAGACTCTGGGTCAATATCTATGCCTTCGTGTATACGAATATATTCTGCTAGCTCCACTTTTTTCTTACTTTTAATATCTAAGAATCTTCTAAGTACATCTTCATCATCTGAATATGCTTCTAATTTCTTAAGCAATGATAGATCTGCAATCCACTCTTTGGTCCCAAGTAATTCAGTTATAAGTCCTGATAATTCTTTGTTGCATAGTGCCAGCCATCTTCTTGGAGTTATTCCATTTGTTTTATTTTGGAATCTACCTGGATAAAGCTCATACCAATCACTCAGCTCTTGGTTCATTAGTATATCGGTATGGAGCTTTGCAACGCCATTAGTTGTATGGGTTCCATGTATAGCCATCCATGCCATGTGTATTAAGTCATTTGAAATGATTCTCATCTCTTGGATTTTATCTTCTTCATAGCCTTTTTCTTTTAATTCCTCTGCAAACCTTGTATCAATATCTTCTATGATCTCATACACTCTAGGGAGGCATTCCTTTAAAAGCTCAACATCCCATTTTTCAAGGGCTTCCGATAGTATTGTATGATTTGTATATGAGAAGGTTTTAGTCGTTATTTCCCATGCTTTTTCCCAATTTAAGCCCTCCTCATCTACTAATATCCTCATCAGCTCAGGTATTGCAATAACAGGGTGGGTATCATTAAGCTGAATTGCATGGTAATTAGCAAATGAATCATAGTCTCCACTTCTCTTATTTTTAAACTTTCTAACTAAATCTTGAATAGAGGCAGAGACAAAGAAGTATTGTTGTTTAAGTCTCAGAATCTTTCCTTCTTTTTTAGAGTCATTTGGATATAATACCCTTGATATATCTTCAGCTCTATTTTTATCCATCACAGCGTCATCGTATTTTTGTTCATTAAATAATTCAAAATCAAATTCCTTTACTGCTTCACATTTCCATAATCTAAGCTTATTAACATTATTTGTTCTACAGCCAATAATAGGCGTATCATATGGAACAGCCTTTACTTCTCCATCAAAGAACTTAACTATGACTTCGTCTTGACTATTTCTTATGGACCAAGGATATCCATATTTAAGCCAGTTATCTCCTTCTTCAACCTGAAAACCATTTTTAAATTTCTGTTTGAAAATTCCATAGCTGTACCTGATACCATATCCAGTTACTGGTAAATCCATTGTTGCACAGGAATCTAAAAAGCATGCAGCTAGTCTTCCTAAACCTCCATTGCCAAGTCCAGCATCTTCCTCGATTTCTTCTAGAGCGTTTATATCTATTTCAAGCTCATTAAGGACTTCCTTTACTTTGTCATAGGCCCCTAGATTGATTAGATTATTTCCAAGTGCTCTACCCATAAGAAATTCTGCCGATAGGTAATATGCCTGCTTACCACTGGAATACTCCTTTTCAGTTTTATTCCAATCCTCTACAATTCCGCCAACTAATGCCTTTGAGACAGCAGTATATTTTTCATAGTTCTCTGCATTTTCCAATGTCTTACCAAAATCCATCTTCAGATTTCTCTTTATACTATCTTTGAATACTTTTCTATCCAACATCTAAGAACCTACCTCCCATAAAGTTTTGTTATGTCATTGATTTTCTCTGCTAGTTCGTCTGTCAAATCTTCTTTTTTAAGTCTCCACTGCCAGTTTCCACCTAGAGTTGAAGGAATATTCATCCTGGCTTCGTCTCCAAGTCCTAAAAAATCCTGCATTTGTGCGACAGCTAGATTAGCAACGGAGCTCCATGCTCCCCTTATAAAGCCCCAGTTATACCCTTCGTCTTTATTTAATTTTAAATATTTAATTGCAAGCTCTACATCATCCTTATCGGTATTTTCAAACCATCCATCGACTGTATCGTTATCATGGGTACCGGTATATACAACACAATTTTTGACATAGCTATGTGGAATATAGTCACTTTCTTCTCTGGCATCGAAGGCAAATTGAAGTACCTTCATACCAGGAAATCCAGATTTTTCTCTAAAATCAAGTACTTCATCTGTAAGGAATCCAAGGTCTTCAGCAATTACACTTATATCTCCAAGCTCACTCCTTATGGCATCAAAAAGCTTCATTCCAGGTCCTTTGACCCACTCTCCGTCAATTGCAGTTTTCTCACCATATGCTACCTGCCAATAGGACTCAAATCCTCTAAAATGATCTATTCTGATAATGTCGTAAAGTCTATAGTTTGCTTCAATTCTTTTAATCCACCAATAGAATTCTGAGTCCTCCATCGC
>JANQEZ010000373.1 GCA_028278115.1 Clostridia bacterium | reverse complement strand
TTTTAGGTAAAACTACAACTTATACACACCCCAAAATGCCTAGAATCATCACATATTTGGGTCATGTATAAGTTAAGTTTTACTCTAAAAACCCTATATGTAAAATTAATTACAAACCTCAAGCATCGGATAGGAGATTATAAAATAATATTTCAAATTGATATGGAGAACATGAGAAATAGAGATAAGTATTGATAATATTATTTAAAAATGTCATCAAATCATAAGACAAAACATTAATATCTTTACATTGAATAAAGGCTTGAATACAAATATAATTGACTTAAGCAAATAGTCAGACGAAGTAGATATTAAGCTTTGTCACTATTAAATCATGTCATTAATAAATAAAGGAGGAGTTTTTATGACGAGCTTGCAGAGTTCAAGTCCAAGGGGAGCAAAGGAAGGCATTCAGAAATTTGGTAGATTCCTAAGCGGTATGGTAATGCCAAATATAGGTGCATTTATAGCTTGGGGATTAATAACGGCTCTATTCATACCCACAGGATGGACTCCAAACGAAAACCTCAGTGCATTAGTAGAGCCTATGATCTTGTACTTATTACCATTATTAATTGGCTATACAGGCGGTAAACTGGTTGCAGGAACAAGGGGAGGAGTTATTGGTGCAGTGGCAACCATGGGTGTTGTAGTGGGAGCTGATATCCCAATGTTTATTGGGGCCATGATTATGGGGCCCATAGGTGGATATATAATTAAAAAATTCGATGAATCAATCGAAGAGAAAGTTCCATCGGGATTTGAAATGCTGGTAAACAATTTTTCAGCTGGAATTATAGGTATGGTATTAGCCTTAGTAGCTTATTTAGGAATAGGACCAGTAGTACTAGGTTTAAACAATCTATTAAAAGCAGGAGTAGAAGTAATTGTAAATTTAGGTTTATTGCCCCTATCATCACTATTTATTGAGCCGGGAAAAATATTATTCTTAAACAACGCAATTAACCACGGGGTTTTGGGACCTTTAGGTATACAAGAAGCAAAGGAACTTGGGAAATCGATTTTCTTCTTGCTGGAAACAAATCCAGGACCGGGACTTGGAATATTACTTGCATATTGGGTCTTCAGTAAAGGCATGGTAAAGCAATCTGCTCCAGGAGCAATCATCATTCACTTCTTAGGTGGGATACATGAGATATATTTTCCATATGTGCTGATGAATCCAATATTATTATTGGCAGTAATAGCAGGCGGAGCCAGTGGAGTACTTACATTTAGTATACTAGGAGCTGGATTAGTAGCCACACCTTCTCCTGGAAGTATATTTGCATTATTGGCAATGACACCAAGGGGAGGCTTTATTGGAGTAATACTGGGAGTAATAGTATCAACAGCAGTGTCATTCCTAGTAGCAGCCTTCTTCATTAAAAGAAAGACTGGGGATATGGATGAAGAAGAGCTAGAAAGTGCAAGGGTAAAGGTAAAGGAATTAAAGGGTAAGAAATCAAACACCACCATTAAAAAAATAGTATTTGCATGTGATGCAGGCATGGGGTCAAGTGCCATGGGAGCATCCTCATTAAGAAATAAATTTAAAAAGGCTGGAATAAACATAGTCGTAGTTAACAGTGCAATAGACCAAATTCCAAATGATGCAGATATGATTATTAGTCATAAGAGCTTAACATCAAGAGCAAAAACCTATGCATCAAATGCCCAGCATATTTCAATTGAGAACTTTGTAGGAAGTCCAGTATACGATGAATTAGTAGAAAGATTTTCTAAGTAGTTAATTTGGCAGTAAAACAGTGGAGACATGTTCTTCACTGTTTTACTATAAAGATAAAGGCTTTTAAACCTTAATCAATTTTTCAAAGAAGACAATGAATGCTTATACTTTTTTCTTTGAAACTATTAAATTATAAAAGCGTATATCTATATATATATGTGTGACTGAGAAGTTTTAATTTCAATGTTTTGCTGTGAGCCGTTAGCTGTTAGCCAAATAGGGATAAACAATTTCATATCCAAGAGTTTTTATCCCATACTAAAGATATTTAAAAATGTCACATATAAATAACGACAAAGAAAATTATGTTTAAGTTGATTAAAGTTTTTCAGCTAAGATATAATTGAATTAACATAACCGGTAATTTACTAATGGCACTAATAAAGGATGAAGGTGGGTAAAAATGGTTGAGCCATTAATGACTTCACGTATAAAGCAAATATTAGAAATCATTTGTAATGCTTCTGATTCAATAACCATAAAAAAAATAGCAAAAGGATTAGGAGTTAGCACTAGAACAGTTTTAAGGGAAATGCCTGCTGTGGAAAAATGGTTAGAGGCCAATGGCTTTGAGATTATAAAGAAACCAAGGGTTGGTATAAGGCTATTAGCTACATTAGAAGATAAAAAGAGATTTAAAAGCCTATTAGATAGTGAACTAGTTGAAAAAACCTTTACTCCAGAGGAAAGACAGTCATTGATTATTAGTGAACTCTTAGAGAAAAAAGAGCCAACAAAGCTTTTTTACTTTTCATCTATCTTTAAAGTATCAGAAGGTACCATTAGTCATGATTTAGATAAAATAGAGGCTTGGGTAAAAAAGAATAGATTGATTTTGATTAGGAAACCAGGTCTTGGAGTTTATCTAAATGGTAATGAGAAGGCACTAAGAAAGGCTATGGTCAATTTATTATATGAAAATCTGGATGAAAATCAAATACTAAACATAATTCGTCAAAGCCTAAATACCATTGGAAGACCCCAGGAAAGTATTGAAATCAATACTAAAAACAGGCTGATGAACCTAATAGACAAAGATATTATAAAAGAAATAGAGACGATAATCCACGATGCTGAAGGAAATTTAGAATATAACCTTACCGACAGTTCCTATGCAGGATTGATTGTACATCTAGCCCTGGCAATTCAAAGGATAAAAAATGATGAAAAAATTACAATGCAAGATGATATTCTAGCTGAACTAATACACAGCGATGAGTATGATATTGCTGAAAAAATAGCAAACCAAATATCTAAAGCTATAAATGTAGAGATTCCAAATGATGAAATAGGTTATATAACAATGCATTTAAAAGGGTCTAAGATGAGAAATGGTGCTTATAAAAATGATTTCAAGGATATTGACGAATTTATACTAGGCAATTTTGAGTTGACTAAGCTGGTAAATCAGATGATTAAAATTGCTGAGATAGAATCCGGCTATCAATTAAAGGATAATGAAAATCTTCTGGTTGGTTTAGTGAGCCATCTTAGACCAACAATTAGCAGACTAAAGATGAATCTAGACATTCGTAATCCATTACTTTCTAAGATTAAAGAGATGTATCCAGAGATATTTAAAATAAGTAAAAAGTGTGCTCAGGTCATAAACATAAGATTCAGTGTTGAGATGCCCGAGGCGGAAATTGGTTTTATTGCAATGCATATAGGTGCTGCAATAGAAAAAAAGAGACAGATGGAATCGAAAAACAATAAAATCTATA
>JANQEZ010000312.1 GCA_028278115.1 Clostridia bacterium | reverse complement strand
GTGCACCAATTGTAATAATTACCGCCCTTACAGGTATATCTAACTTTTTAGTTCCTTAAATGATTGGGGCTTTGATAGTTGTTAGATTGACCTTCTTATTATTATCAGCATTTTTGGGACTTTACGGATATATTTTCGGTGTTATAGGTTTATTTATTCACCTAATGGCAATGCGTTCCTTTGGGATACCATATATGCTTGATGTGGGAGCATTAACCATGCAGGATATAAAGGATACTACAATCAGGGCTCCCTGGTGGATTATGCATCTAAGACCAAAGCTCATTGGAGAAAATAATATGACACGCCAAAAAGAGCCTAAGCTTCAGGAAAAGAGGTAGTATAGTGGTGAGGAAAAAGGTACTTTTTATACTTATTCCCATAATTGCAATCTCCATGTCGGGATGCTGGAACTATAGTGAAATCAGTGATAAAAGAATAGTTGCTGGATCAGCAATAGACTATAATGCCGATAAAGAATACATTCAAATGACAGTGGAACTAGTAAAGCCAGTAATGGGTCAAGAACAAACTCAAATGAAGCAAGAAACCTATTATAGTGAAGGTGATAACCTTTTTAATGCCATACGTAATCTCATCTCTAAAACGGGAAAAAAGATTTTTTGGAGTCATGCCAAGATATTAATTTTAAGTGAAGATATAATAAATGAAAAGGAAAAATTCATAAGTGTCATTGACTTCATAAAAAGAGATGCGGAAACTAGAGATGATATTATGCTTTTAGTTTCTAGGGAAAAAACAGCAAGGGAAATTTTAAAAACCGATGTCAAGGTTCAGGAAATAATATCCTTTCATCTTGAGGATATGCTCCAAAACAATACAAGCATATCGAAGTATCGTGCAGTTCCACTTTGGAAATTTGTAGACGAATTATCCGGGGAGGGAATTTCTGCAACTTTGCCAACGGTGAATGTGAGAATATACAACAATAGGGAAATAAGTCAAATCTATGGCACAGCAGTTTTTAAAGGAGCTAAAACTGTAGGATGGCTAAATGGAATGGAGACAAAGAGCTTTTTATTCGTCATTGATGAATTAGAAGGGGGAACCATTGTAATTGAAGAAGATGCCTTAGCAAAGGAGCCTATGAAAATAGCCTTTGAAATCTTCAAAAATAAAACCAAGGTTAAGCCCTTATATAAAGATGAGAAGCTATCAATGAAAATTGATATTAAAACCACGGTCAATATTAATGAAATAGATGGAAATATAGATTTCATGAAGGAAGAAAATCTAGAGATAATAAAGAAAAGCGGTGAAGAAAAGATAAGAAAAATGGTGGAGTCTGTTATAAAAAAGGTACAGGAAGAATATGAAAGCGATATCTTCGGTTTTGGTGCTACCATTAGTAGAGATATGCCAAAATTATGGAAAGAGCTAAAAACAGATTGGGATAGTATTTTTTCAAAGTTAGATGTACAAGTAAATACAGAACTTGAAATTAGAGGTAGTGCCCTTAGATCAAAGACGATTAAGATAGGAGATTAAGAATGTATATACTGATAATTTTAGGATATTTAATAATAGGAGTTATAGAGATAATTCCATTATATAGAAAAAAACAAAAAAA
>JANQEZ010000310.1 GCA_028278115.1 Clostridia bacterium | reverse complement strand
CCCTGTTTGTGGTTCTATGGAGCACCCTAATGCAGCCCATTCAATCAATGGTGAAACCATAGAGAAGATTGTAAAGATAAGGGATGGCTTTGAGGATAGTCAAAGGGAGACTGAAAAGTGCATATATAAGCAAGAGCTAGAAATCAAGGAGTGTATTAAGGAGGAAAGCAGATTAAATAATGAGCTTAATCTGTATATAGAAAAATTAAAAGGTCATGACATATTTAGCATAAAGGAGAATATAAAAGCCTCCACAGTTGAAATAGAGGGATGTAAATCTACTCTAAAGGCTTGGGAAGAAAAAAAGAGAGCATTAGCTGAAGGATTGCAAAGGGCTGAAAGAGAAAGACTTCAGCTAGAAAAACAGAGCATTCGCTTTACTGAGGGGCTTAAG
Source organism: Clostridia bacterium (assembly GCA_028278115.1). Lineage (GTDB taxonomy): Bacteria > Bacillota > Clostridia > Peptostreptococcales > Caminicellaceae > JANQEZ01. The sequence continues at coordinate 3,188 of JANQEZ010000310.1, read as the reverse complement.
AGGGATGAGGAAAGATTAGAAGACGAAAAAAAGAAAAAGAACCAAATAGATAAAAGATTAAATGAGATTAAAGGCTCATATGATAAGGTCAAGATTGAATTAAAAATAGAAAATGTAGATGAGGCAGTGGAGGAAGTAAGAAAAAGGGAAAAAGAGTTTTCAGAGCACGAAGACAGGCTAAAGCAATTGAGAAGCTTGATTAAAGACTTAGACATAGACAGAGAAAAGCTTGAGGATAATCTAAAGACAGACCTGCTTGAAAGAGGGAAGATTGAGGAGGCAGGAAAGGAAAAACGTGGTGTAATAGATGAGTATACCGAGAAAATAAATAGGATAGTTGGAGATAGTGATGCAAAAAACTGCTTGAGGGAGATAGTTGATAGAAGGCTCTTAATAATTAAGGAGGAGGAAACCCTTAGAAAGCTTAAGGATGAGGAAAGAGATAATCTCAATAAGTTGCAGGAAAGGAAAGCAGGAATTGCAAATACAGTAAAGACCTTAGAAGCGTCATCAATAAATATTGAAAGGGATTTTAATGCTGCTTTAAAGGAAAATAAATTTGACAATTCAGATGAGGTAAAGATTTATATTCTGCCGGAAGATGAACTTAATTTAATTGATAAGCATATAAATAGTTTTGATGATGAGAAGAAAAAGGTAAAATTAAATATAAATAGAATAGAGACTGAGCTTAAAGGTGAAGTACTAGAAGAAGATGACTTTGTAGAATTTAAGGAAAATATGAAATTAAAGAAGGAAAGCCACAGTGCTGCTTTGGAAGAAATGGGTAAGAAAAAAGAAAGAATCAATGAAATGGAGAAAAATTATGGTAGAATAAAGGAGCTAAATGGAAGAATACAAAACCTAGAGCATACAAGGGATATGCTTGGTGAAATGTTTAAGCTCGTATCGGGAAATAAATTTGTTGAGTATGTTGCCACAAGCCATTTAAAATATGTGGCTAGAGAAGCTTCTAAAAGGCTTATGGACATAACAAATAAGAGATACAGCCTTGAGCTTGATAGTGGAGGAAGCTTTATTATATGTGATAATTATAATGGTGGAGTAAGGAGGGATTGCAACACCCTTTCCGGGGGAGAAACCTTCCTTACGTCATTGGCCCTTGCCCTATCTCTTTCAAGTCAAATACAGCTAAAGGGTAATGCTTCTATAGAGTTTTTCTTCCTGGATGAAGGCTTTGGTACCCTTGATAATCAGTTGCTTGATACTGTAATGACATCACTGGAAAAGCTCCACGAGGAAAAGCTTGCTGTAGGTATTATTAGTCATGTGGGAGAGCTTAAAAGTAGAGTACCTATAAAGCTTTTAGTAACGCCATCGGAGGCTGGATTACATGGAACAAAGGTAGTAATCGAGAGGAATTAATTATTTTGTATATCTATCGGCATAGGAAGAGGCAGCATATGAATCGGGTTTGATTTTAGCTTCAACTCCCATATGGCTAAATCTTCCTAGCATCTCTTTTATGAGCTCCCTTGTGGCTCCATTTTTTCCTATATCTATATGGGCCTCTAGGGTAAAATCTGCTCCCTTGTCTGCATAGGGAATTAATATATCAAGTATCTGAGAGACTCTTTTATAATCAAATAAAAAAAGCAGTTCTTGAGTTAAAGAGGTTTCAATAGAAATCTTTTCTCTAAGACTACTTATTCTTCTAGGAAGCACATATTGCTTTATACATCCCCATGCACCTTTACCAATGCCATCTAAACCGATACGATGAACATGGATTGCTGATACAAAACGAGTTTCAGACTTCACGTGGGAATCTGTACCAATAGCCAGTTTATACTTTGCAAGAGGGTCTTTAGACATAAAGTCTATGATGCTTTCAAAAACCTTTTCAAAGTCCATATTTCTTATACTTGAGTTGGAGAAGACCATCCTGTTTAAATAATATGGATTACTATTGATCATAATAAGAACCTCCTAAGTTTTAAGTTGATGTACAACTTTAACTGATATCAAAACCCTTGAAAAATAAGGATTTTGTGCTTAAAGTTTAAGATAAGCTTTACATCTCAAAGGTCAAGGCTAATACTTTTTCTACAAGAAAATATTCTTTGAAAAATGCAACGCTGTAACTGTCTATAAAGAGATGACGTAAAATGATGTAACTGACCTACAAAGGCGTTCCTAAAAGAATGTAAGGATTACCACATTGAATGTCCCAAAATATAATCTCTACATGAAAGGATGATTAAATGAATCTTGATAAAGAGCTAAGAATATCAAAAAAGCTAGCGATTAAAGCCGGCAAGGCCATAATGAAAATCTATGAAGATTCCTTTGATATAGAATATAAAAGCGATGAATCTCCAATAACATTGGCTGATAAGATTTCAAATGAAATCATTATAAATAAATTGAAGGAAGAGTTTCCAGCCTATGCAATACTTTCAGAGGAATGCGAAGACGATTTATCTAGATTAAGCAATGATCTTTGCTGGATTGTTGACCCCTTAGATGGAACAAAGGAGTTTATTAAAAAAAATGGAGAATTTACTGTAAATATAGCCTTGAGCCATAAAAATAGTGTAGTCCTTGGAGTAATTTATTTACCGGCTACAAAGGAGCTTTATTATGCTGCAAAGGGTATAGGAGCATTTTACGACTTTGACTTCACATCTACAAAGATTGCTGTTTCAAATAGAATAGAAAATATTAGAGTGATGATGAGCAGGTCCCATGCAACAGATAAATTAAAGGAGCTCATTGATTGTAACAGCCATAGGATAAGTGAAGTTAAGAAAGCTGGGAGCTCCCTTAAAGGCTGTCTGATAGCTAAGGGTCAGGCAGATGTATACTATCGCTTTAGTCCAACTAAGGAATGGGATACTGCTGCTATGCAATGTATAGTCGAGGCTGCTGGTGGTATATTTAAACAAATAGATGGAACCGAGATGCTTTATAATAGAGAAAATACTTTAAATGATAAAGGCTTTTATATACTAAACAACATGGAAAATAGGCTCTGTTAGTGGAGAAAGCTGACTATAAAAGCCTTAATCTGAATACAGCTTTTTAAAATAGAAAGTATACCACCAAAATAAAAGTTGATTTAAATATTAAAATTGATAATAGAATTATAATTTACAATTATTTTGCTGAATTAACGTATCTTTGACTGCTTTTATCTTTTCTTGTATTGATTAATTGCTGGATTT
>JANQEZ010000260.1 GCA_028278115.1 Clostridia bacterium | reverse complement strand
TTCAGCAGCCTATGGCTTTTTTGCGTCAAGAAGGGGGTTAGACATAAGGTGATTAGAGATTAAGTCAAATACAGTAATATTTTAAATATGGAGCTGATTATTTCCACTAACAGCTCCGTAAGAAGCAGTCGATATAAGAAAGATTCATGGCAGGATTGGAGGTTGAGTAGATTGAAAAAAATAAAACAGCTACTTAAATTAATGAATGGAAATAGATTATTATATATTGGAGCTATTACAGCCATTGCTCTAGCTACGTGCTTTGAAATGATTGTTCCTCTAGTTTTAAGAGTAACTATTGATTCTGTTATAGGTGATAAGCCTATGGAATTACCTAATTGGTTAATTAACTTTATAAATACAAATGGAGGTCAATCTATTCTCATACATAATCTTTGGATATGTGGAGCTGCTATAGTAGTATTAACCATTGCCAATGGCATATTTTTATACCTAAAGGGAAAATGGTCTGCTGTTGCATCGGAGTCCGTGGCTAAAAATATTAGAGAGAATCTGTATGACCATCTACAGCATTTAAACTATGATTACCATGTAAAGGCTGAAACCGGTGATTTAATACAGAGATGTACATCAGATGTAGAGACAATCAGAAGATTTTTAGCAGTACAGTTTGTTGAAATCGGTAGAGTGATATTTATGCTGATGTTTTCCCTATGGATTATGGGGTCCTTAGATATGACAATGACGTTAATTGCAGTTTCATTGATTCCAATAATCTTTCTATTTACTATAATATTTTTCTTTAAGGTAAAGTCGGCCTTTAGAATATCTGATGAATCCGAGGGAAAGCTGTCTACGGTATTACAGGAAAATCTAAGTGGCGTCAGGGTAGTTAGAGCCTTTGCAAGACAAAAATATGAAGTAGATAAATTTGAAGAAAAAAATTCCCATTATAGAGATGTCACCTATAAATTGATCCGCCTTTTAGCGTGGTTTTGGTCTTCATCGGATTTTCTATGCTTTCTACAGATAGGTTTAGTATTGGGATTTGGAGCATATTTTGCTGCCAATGGAGTAATAACCCTGGGAACCCTTGTCGTATTTGTTACCTATGAAAGAAAGCTAGTTTTTCCTATAAGACAGTTGGGAAGGATATTAACTGATTTAGGAAAAGCCTTGGTGGCTATAGAGCGTATAAATGAGATTCTTGACGTCCCCCTTGAAGATGGAGTGGAAAAAGGACTAAAACCAGAAATAGAAGGTCAGATAGAGTTTAATAATATTAATTTTAAATATGATGACAGCAGACAAATATTAAAGGATATTTCCTTTAAAGTCAATAGAGGAGAGACTTTGGCTATACTAGGTGCAACTGGTTCAGGTAAAACCTCATTAGTCAATTTACTGCTTAGACTATACGACCACCATGACGGTGAGATAAGAATAGATGGTGTAGAAATTAAAGATATAAATAAAAAGTGGCTTAGGCAGCAGGTAGGAATAGTTTTGCAGGAACCTTTTCTATATTCTAAAACCCTCAAGGATAATATAGCTATTACAAAGTCTAGACTTAAAGAATCAGAAGTATTTGAGGCTTCAAAGATTGCCTCAATCCATGATGTGATATTGGGCTTTGAAAATGGATATGAGACTTCTGTTGGAGAAAGGGGAGTTACTCTTTCAGGAGGACAAAAGCAGCGTGTTGCCATTGCAAGAACCATAATTAGAAACTCCTCTATACTTATTTTTGATGACTCCTTAAGTGCTGTTGATACGGAAACAGACCTAGCTATTAGAAAGGCATTAAAAGAAAGAAAGAAGGGAGTTACCACATTTATCATATCCCACCGCATTACAACCCTGTCGGAGGCAGATTTAATACTAGTACTTGATGAGGGAGAAATAGTGCAATCGGGGAAACATGAAGATTTAATCAATGAAGAAGGATTATATAAACGAATTTGGTCTATACAAAATTCCCTTGAAGAAGAACTAAATAAAGAAATA
>JANQEZ010000244.1 GCA_028278115.1 Clostridia bacterium | reverse complement strand
TAACATTAATAATCTTCATTATATCTCCATAGAAATAGCTCCAATTAAATATAACATAGTACAGCCTAGCACCTATTATTGCAGAAGGAATCATAACTAAAATAAAATCTATTATCAGATTCTCATCTAATCCAAGCCTCTTTGTTTCTCTTATTGCTAAAATAGTACCTATTATCATACCAGCAGAAATTAAAAGACCATACCAATGTATTGCAATTCCAAATATCTCAAAAGCTATGGGATTCATCAAAATCACTCCTTAGGGGAAAAACGTCTGGGACGTTTTTCAGTTAGTAGTTAGTAGTTCGTGGTTCGTAGTAGTTGATGTCATTCTCATGGGTATTAAACTCTAACATTAGCTAATACCGAAATAGTCTTTAATATAAAATTTTAGTTGCCATATGATGGCAACTAAAATAATTATATACTCATATGTGCTGTTCTTTCAAGTTAATTATTTGGTGTTATCAATGATAAAACACTTTTGTCTAAATCAAAATGTTCTTTGAACCTTTTATTAATAGTATCATAATCCATATTTTGAAGCTCTATTATATAGTCAAACAAATTTATTCCTTTAAAATAGTAGGAAATAAAGGTGTTGGCAATAAATTCTACAGAGTTATATGAGCTGATATGCTGACCTATTGCTTTTTTCTTAACCCTTTCAAAGTCTTCTCTATTTAAACCACTGTTTTTAATATCTTCAATTTCTCCTCGTATTATATCATACACCCTATCTGGATTCTTGGATTCCCCTCCGATTACAGAGTGTCCATAGGATACGTCAAAGGTATATTCTGTTTCAAAGTTCTCATTTATCAGCCCTTCATCGTAGAGTTTTTTATAAAGCTTTGAGCTCTTACCAAAAACTGTGTCTAAGATGGTTTTTGTCTGTACATCTGTCTTTAGAAGCTCCTTGCCCTTTAAGATATTATTTGTATTTTTAAATGCTATATTGAAAATGGGCATAGACACCGATAGCTTTTCTTCTATCTTTCTATCCATGATCTCCTTTGTTTCATCTGGCATAATCCTTTCAATATCCCCGGATAGACTCTTAAAGCTTGGCTTTAGACTTTTCTCAATGGTTTTATAGATTTCTTCCCTATCTACATCCCCTACTACAAATACAACCATATTATTGGGAACATAAAAAGAATTATAGCATTTATAAAGTTCATCTTTAGTTATCTTATATATACTTTCAACGGTACCGGCTATATCAATCTTCACCGGATGCTTGTGGTATAATCCCCTTAGTCCATTGAAAAAAACCTTCCAATGGGGATTATCTTCATACATTCTAATTTCCTGCTCTATTATTCCCTTTTCCTTTTCCACATTTTCATCTGTAAGATAGGGAGATTGTACAAAATCCATGAGAATACTCAAATTCTCATAAAATTTATCGGTACAAGAAAAAAGATAACATGTTGAGTTGAAATTTGTATATGCATTTACACTTGAGCCAAGCTTTGAAAACTTGTTAAAAACTCCACCTTCTTCACTCTCGAAGAGTTTATGTTCAAGGAAATGGGCAATTCCTTCTGGAACCTCAGTGGCATTACTTTCCCCTGGCACTATAAATTTATTATCCATTGAGCCATATTTTGTTCCAAATATTGCAAACTTTTTAGTATAATGCTTTTTAGGCATCACAAATATCTCAAGTCCATTATCTAACTTATGAAAATATATTTTTTCCTTAAGTATCTCACTATATATTTCTTTTTCCATAATTATTGACCCTCCTTTTCTTTATTAAGGAAGTAAATAGTATCAAGCTCAAATTTCTTTCCAGCTTCAATTATAGAATCCTTAGTAACAGCTTCTATTTTAGAGATTATATTCTCAATTGTATCAAATGAGTTCCCTAATATTTGAGAATATAGAAAGTCCATAAGCATATTGGGTGTATCTGTTAAGGATTTTATAGAGTTTACAATTGACTTCTTTGCTATATCAATATCCTCCTGACTAAACCTGCCTTCCTTCAAGGATTCAACCTCTTGCTGTATAAGTTTTTTAGCTTTTTCAAAGTTTTGAAATTCTATTCCACTACTCACAAGCATTATGGATTTAAACTTATCTACCTTAGAAAATATGTAATAGCATAGGCTCTCCCTTTCCCTTACATTCTTAAAGAGCTTGGAATTTGGACCTCCACCAAGAATGTTTGAAAACAATATAGAGCTTTCATAAAGCTCACTCTTATAGGGAATGTTTGTCCTATATCCTAGAGTGACTTTACCTTGATTTATATTGTAATTATCCTGGGCTTCCTTAACCTTAGTAATGCTCTTATTAATCACTTCATTAGGTATAGAGATAATCTCTCCTCTTTCAAATTTCAATAACTGAGTGAACAACTCCTGAGATTCCTTTTCTTCAACATCACCTACTATAAATATATCAATTGGAGAAGAAGCTATAACATTTTTAAAATACTGATAAAGCTCCTTTTCATCAATCCTCTCAAGCTCCTCAATGCTTCCGTATTCATATATACTATAATTCTCATCCACGCACATTTCCTCAACGCATCTTTCTAGGGCAAGCTTCATCTTATCATTAATTCTACCTTCAATCTTCTCCCTAAGGTTTTCCTTTTCTTGAAGAAAGCTTTCCCTCTTAAATCCACCATCCTGTGTAATTTGATTATTTAAAACATCATTAAGTATATTAATTCCTTCTTTTAATATATCCTGACTATCAACATACTTGCGACTTGGAAGCTGCATTTTAATCTGGATTATATGCTGTTCTCCCTTTTTTGATACATCTGAAACCAAAATGGACCCATACAGCTCCTCTAGCTTTTTGTTTAGCTCCAAAAAGGATGGATATTTCTCCGTGCCCTTATTTATAAGCATAGATAAAAGAGAATTTTTTGTAGCTTCTTCCTTTAATAGTGGTCGTCTTATATATACACCAATCAAGTCTGTCTTAAATTTATTTGACTTTATAGTATGCAGTTTAACAGATTCGTTAAGCTCTATTTGACCTAATACATCTAACATGTAGAACCTCCTTTTTCATTATACGGGATTAGTCTTATTATGCTTAAAAAGATAACATAAAATTCATATAATTACAGTTAAAAAAGCTGCGATAAAAATATTGCTAATCCTTTATATTTGCCATTCTTATCTTTAACTCTAATTCATTCAAAAGATTTTCACTAATTCCCCATCCATTCTTATACATGATATTAACATACTCCTTTTCTTCTGTTTTTTCAAGTATATTCCTAATCCTATTTTGTTTCTTTACATTTTCCTCAAGATCTGATGCACTTATAATGATTAGGTTATCCACTCCTCTACTCCCTAATAGTCTAATATTTTTTTCAAGAAGCCCATCCTTACTATCATGCTTTAAACAGATTAAATTGTCTTTATCAAAACCCGATGTTTCCATTCTGCTAATTACTTCGTTGCAAAATATTCCTTGTTCATAAAAATTATATCTGTCGGACATGAGTAAAATTACTCCTGAATCATCAACATCATCTTTACCAGCCATTTCTATAGCTTCCTTCAAAAGTTGCTTTGAGAGCTTCTTGCTTTTCCATAAAAAGGGAGTAATTTTTATATCTACATGACTTCTTAGTGAATTATTTTCTATAGCATTTACAAGCTCCCTATATTGCTCGGATTCACTAAGCATTAACGGAACTAAAATCACTTTCTCATACTTTTCCCCTAATCTATTTATCTCTTCATTTATTAATGGGTCTATATTAAAATATGCTAAATATACATCATAATCTATTCCTAAACGCAGTTTTAAATCTTCCTTTATTCTATCGCATAGCTCAGTACTTCTACTGCCTCCTGTATTTTCATAGGCAATTTTGAGTTGAAGAATTTCAATTGGTGCATTGATTTTTCTTATTATAGAATTGTCACTATAAATACCATTTAAAAGGCTGTAAGTATCAAAGGTAGTGGGTTGTGCCTCCATAAATAATATAACCGCTGGTTTATTAAGCTTATCATCATTTCCATTGATTTCTTCAATATTATCATTACTCCCAGCAGAATAATATAATAATAAGAAGTTTCCAAAAATATATCCTATGATAAGTCCTATAAAGATAAAAAATACATAATTGATTTTAGGCTTAAAATTTCTAATTATAGAAATTATCATTAATACAAATGCTATTATAAAAATTCTCTCTAGATTACCATCTAGAACCATAAGACCCACTATTAGAAGTCCTAATATCACCGCTTTAATTAAAAGAAAAAATCTATCATTTATGGGTATCATCCCCTTTATAACAAATGCCCCTGATGGGTCTTTGTTTGTTAGTAGTTGGCAGCAATTTCAACCTCTTTTTGAGATATAATACGTAAGTATTAATATTACTGCTCAATATATTCTATTTAAATTGTATTAAAATATGTTCCAGTATAAATAAAATCAAGGTTAAAACTTATGAATTCTATTGCTTTACTTATGTTTATGCATTATAATTTATTTTGTGTGCAAAACCAAAAATCGACAAATTTATTATCGAAAGGATGTATATATATGAAGTTAGGGATAGTAGGATTACCTAATGTAGGTAAAAGTACACTATTCAATGCAATAACTAAAGCAGGTGCTGAATCGGCTAACTATCCATTCTGTACTATAGAACCAAACGTAGGTGTTGTAACAGTACCCGACGAAAGACTTGAGGTGCTTAGACATATTTATGATTCTAATAAGCTTGTTAACACAGCAATAGAGTTCTATGATATAGCAGGACTAGTTAAAGGAGCTTCAAAGGGAGAAGGTCTTGGCAACCAGTTTCTCGGCCACATCAGAGAGGTCGCAGCAATCATCCACGTTGTAAGATGCTTTGAAGATGAAAATGTAGTACATGTTGATGGAGCAATTGGTCCTCAAAAAGATATCGAGACTATAAACCTTGAGCTAATCTTCTCAGATGAGGAATTAATAGATAGAAGAATTATGAAGACTAGAAAAGCTCTAAAAAGCGATAAGACTCTTCAAAGTGAAATGGACATATTAGAAAGAATAAAGACTACCCTTGAAGAAGGTGTATCTGTAAGAGCCATGGATTTTAATGATAAAGAGTGGGAATTCGTTAAATCACTTCAACTATTATCAGCTAAACCAATCATCTATTGTGCAAACGTATCTGAAGACGATATAGCCCTAAACAATGGAGAAAACAGCTTCGTTGAAGAAGTTAGAGAATTCGCTAAAACTGAAGGGGCTCAAGTAGTTGTTATCAGTGCTAAAATAGAACAAGAAATAGCTGAGCTAGGCGACGAAGAAAAGGACGCCTTCCTAGAAGAACTAGGACTTAAGGAATCTGGCCTCGATAAACTTATAAAATCAAGCTATCACCTACTAGACCTCATCAGTTTCCTTACTGCCGGCCCACAAGAAGTTAGAGCATGGACAATCAGACGTGGTACTAAAGCTCAACAGGCAGCTGGAAAAATTCACACCGATATGGAGAGAGGGTTTATCCGTGCTGAAACTATAGCCTATGAAGACCTTCAGGAGCTTGGAACTATGGCTGCTGCCAAGGATAAGGGTCTTGTGAGACTTGAGGGTAAGGAATATATTGTTAAGGATGGAGATGTTATTCTGTTTAGGTTTAACGTGTAGATAGAATATAAAATAACGAATGATGACAAGCCGCTATAACCCTTGTTATATAAGGGTTATAGCGGCTTGTTTGATATGAGCATAGATATTCATTGTTGTGATAATCCCCTTGTCACCCTTCAAAACCTTTCAATAAATCTGACTTCTTTATGTGATATACACTATCTTATTGTAATTCTAAAACATGATTAACATGTCCAATTTTAATCCTCAAAAACTATCGGTAAAATACATTCCACCTGCTACTGACTTAAATCCAATAGATGGAAGAAAGTACACTTTAACTCATTCAGATGTGACAGGTGAATTATTCTTAAGTGTGGGATATGAATATGATTATTCTGCTATTGATGCAAAGATGAGAGACGAAGTAATTGCTGAACTACATAAAAATGCAGAAAACAATTACGTCCTATTTGGTAGGACATATGTTAGTGGAGGCGAGTTTGGAGTAGCGAATTCTACTATTCGTTTTACTATTTTTCAGAAAGAAATGTATACGGCATTAAAGGGTATTTGTATATGGTGATAGAGATTTCTATTAACCATACTGAACTTCTTAATGTTATTATCAATCAATATATCTACAATTCAATCAGATTATTTATTACGGCACACCCCAAAATTTGCTTGATTCAATTTAATCTTAACATATGACCTACATAGGAAATAGTTATTGGTTTCTTAATATAAGACTTACTTTTCCTTAATTATACTAACTTCTTTATCTTCAGTAACTGAAAAAACTAACTTGCACTTTTCCTTTTTCTTTTTTAGCCTTTGATAATACAATAGCATGTCATAGTCAAATGTCTGAACTTCTGACACTTTACTATTTTTACTTAATGAAATCTTCATTATTTCTTTTTCAAACCTATATAAATCTGCGATAAAATCATTTTTCATATTGTTTTTAATGAAAAGTTCTAAACTTCTAGACATCTCTTCTCGTACATCACTTAATTTATCTCCATAATAAACAGTTCTATTTAATAAAGTAGTTATTCTTTTCATTTCGGTTTTGTATGCAAGATAAAAATCTAATAAGCTATTGTCATAGAATGTTATTATTTCATTCATAGTTTTCGGTGTTCTGAAAGCAAAATAATTATATATATAATTGATGAATATATCTAAGTAAAAATACTTGTCTACAAGTCTACTATTGAAGATAAATAAACCTGAAAATAAATTTGGATATCTTTTAATAAAATCCCCATGATTTTTGGCAGGATACCTAAATAGATAAAAATTATCTTCATTAAAAACTAAATTATTCTTTTGAGTAAAATAGATATGTGTTCCTGGAAGATATGCACATTTGTATATCGTCGCCTCTTGGATTAATAATTCTTCTACACAAAACCTAATTAAATTCAGACTTTTCAGCAAATCCTCTTCTTCTTCTGTAGGAAATCCATAAATAAAGTTTACCTGCATCTCAATACCATGTCTATCTAATAACTTGATTGTATCTTTAACCTCTGACATATTTAAGTTTTTATTAATTTCTTTTTGCATCCTCTGTGAACCCGTCTCAATGCCTAAAAGCACCTTATTACAGCCTGCTTGAGCCATTAAGCTAATGATCTCTTTATCCAAGGTATCTGCCCTTGCACTACATGACCATTCTATATCGATCCCTTGGTCCAATATTTTCCTACAAAACTCTAAAGTCTTTTCTTTATAAGCTGTAAATTGATCATGAATAAAATCAAATTCTCTAATGTTATATTTATTCATATAATAATTAATTTCATTAATTATTCTATCCGTACTCTTCATTCTTGCTTTTCGTTTCCAGAAGGTTTTGGTGCAGCAAAATGTACAATTAAAGGGACATCCTCTTCCGGTCTCGATACGAATTATAAAAGGAAGAGAATCCTCATTCAGTTCAAGCATCGGTAGTTCATCTAAATTCTCAAGTAATGGAGTAGGTTCGTTATAAACTATCTGATCTTCTTTTCTATAACAAATGCCTTTGATATTCTCTATTTTTTCTCTATTATTGAAGTAATCTATAATACTTATTACATTTTGTTCACCTTCACCTATGGCTACCACATCTATAAAGTCAAAGGCCTTTAGAGTGTCTAAACTACACAAACTGACGTGTGGTCCTGCAAAAACTATCTTAATCTCTTTGTCTATTTTTTTTATATTTTTAGCTACAATTAAGGATATAAAATACGATCTTTCTATGGTATAAAATGATACTATTTTGGGACTCTTATTTAATATATATCTAACAATGGTTTCATAATCCTTTTCTAACAGTATATTATCAGGTACTTTTTTTTCTGCAATTAAATCAGAAAAGCTAATCACTTCTGAAGTATAATTTGAATTTTTACTAATTATAGTTGATAACAAATTAATGCCTATTGGAAAAGTTATAATGCTTGATTGTTGAAATCCATCAACAAATAGGATATCCATTTCCTCACCCTTTCTCTATTTAAGATATATTAATACAAAATCTTTTATTTAAAATCCTATACTCGATATACGATGTAAGAATTCCCATCATTCCATTTTGTCCATTGCCCATAATTAATATATGCATATGAAAAAAACAACGTACCAAAAAATAAAAACTGCTGATAAAACATCTTATCAACAGTAGTTTAAGTTTACATTAAATATGTTTTTCAAGAAATTTTGTGGTGTCTAACCCACGAATGCCTTAGTAACCAAACCGCTAATATCAACGTCAATTTTAATTTCTGGTTTTACTACAATACAATTTACACTTTTATTAACATCAACGTTTTCTTCTGATTCTTTCTTTTTACTTTCAGGATCACATTTCAAGTTTTTGTCTTCCATTTTTTCACTCCTTTCTATAATCTATTAAGTTAGATACAAATGGAAAACTCATCCACTTGAAGCTTAAATTAAAATTATCATCTTCAGTTCTTAGGCTTTTCCACTATTTATATATGCACTTAATAAGAAAAGGTTACAATTGACAAATAAAACAGTTTTCCTCTTTGGGCTATT
>JANQEZ010000300.1 GCA_028278115.1 Clostridia bacterium | reverse complement strand
AATAAAAAGCAGATAGATGATAACTACCATGATGGAATTGAATATATAACTATATTCTTTTCTCACATAGAAGCCTCTGACAGCAAAGCCTAAGATTATTGATATTATGATAAATTCTAAAATATTTTTTTTATTTTTTGTCATTTATATAACCTTCTTTATTAATTGAAGAAATTACATAATACTAACTTGGCAAAGTTGCATATAGTAATGCTTTTCTATATTGTTCTAAATTTATTCTAATATTATACGAGATATTTCTAGCTTATTTTGAGTTTCTTAATAAATTTCGGCTGCTGTTTTAATCGGCTTTTATTTCATATATAACTAAAGCATAAAAAAACAAATCGGTTCTAAACATTTTTATATCCACAATATTATAATTCTTATTATCCTTCAGCCATTCATTTATATCATCCTCAAGGTGTAAAGAGCTGCTGCTAAAGATTTTCACTTGTCTCATCATATATTCCTCCTTGTGATACCTTAATATTAGATATGAGGAATTTATGAAGTTTATTACATAAAAATATAAAGAAAGATAGCAAACAAATGCCATCTCTCTTTATTTTATATTACTCAACAGGCTTTAATCTAGCAGTAAAGTGTCTTAAAACCTTTGGCTCATATTCAAAGTCAAATCCCACTAGCTTATCTGCATTTCTATATGCTTCTATTACTGCATCTGCCACTACATCCATATGTCTGTTTGTATATACTCTCCTTGGTATCGTCAGCCTCATAAGCTCCAGTGGTGACTCCAGATTCTCTCCTGTATCTGGGTCCCTTCCCAGTAGGAAGGAGCCTATCTCTACTGGTCTTACTCCTGCTGCTAGGTATACTGCATTACACACTGCTTGGGCTGGAAACTGATAATATGGTATATGGGGACATATTTTCTTACAATCTACAAATACTGCATGCCCTCCCGTTGGATACTGTATCGGTACTCCTGCTTCTCTCAATCTATCTCCCAGATATTTTACCTGCTCTATCCTATACTCTAGGTATTCATATTCCAGTGCTTCTTCCAGTCCCACTGCCAATGCCTCCATATCTCTTCCCGATAATCCTCCATATGTTGGGAAGCCTTCTAGGGGCACTACTGTAGACCTGCATGCTGTGTACAGCTCCTCATCATCCTTTATTGCTATTAGTCCTCCCATGTTAGAGAGTCCATCCTTTTTAGAGCTCATCATCATTCCATCTGCATAGCTGAACATTTCCTTTGATATTTCTCTTATTGTCTTATCTTCATATCCCTTTTCCCTTATCTTTATGAAGTATGCATTTTCTGCATATCTTGCCGCATCCATCAATACCTTTAATCCGTATCTATCTGCTATTTCCTTTACTCCCTTTATGTTTGCCATTGATACCGGCTGTCCTCCCGCTGAGTTACAAGTTACTGTTACTACTATGCAGGATATATCCTCAAGTTTGTTTCCTTTTATAAATTCTTCAAGCTTCTCAAGGTCAAAATCTCCTTTAAAGTCATCATACTCCGTTGTATTAAATGCCTTGTCGTGGATTAAATTTATTGCTCTTCCCCCTGCTATTTCTACATGGGCCTTTGTTGTATCGAAATGCATATTGCTAAGCACATAATCTCCCTGCTTTTTTATTACATTTGGCAGTACTACCTGCTCTGCTCCTCTTCCTTGATGGGTTGGTATTACGTACTTATATCCCGTTATATCCTTTGTAACCTTTTCTAATCTATAGAAGCTTCTGCTTCCTGCATAGGATTCGTCTCCCATCATCAGGGCTGACCATTGTCTATCGCTCATTGCTCCTGTTCCACTATCCGTCAGCAGGTCTATATATACATCCTCTGCCTTTAGTGCAAATGGATTATATCCCGCTTCCTTTAGCTTTCTTTCTCTTTCTTCCCTTGGTATTAATCTTATTGGCTCCACCATCTTGATTTTAAATGGCTCTGCTTTTCTTATTTTCATTCTTTTTCCTCCTCGTATTAGAATTTTATTATATTAGAATTTTTTATCATATCATTACCATCTATACAAGCAATTCTAATGCCAATCCTAAGTATTGGCTAAAGACCTGATTTTTTCAATGCTGGGGCTTTATTGCAAAAAAAAGTTAAAAAGAGTAATGTAACGTTTTATTACATAATTCTTTCTAATCTTTTTATGATACTTGCCAAATACTGGCTTGTAAATCACTGTAATATTATTTTACATGTTTCATAATTTTACATTATACTTCTTAATCATTCTGTAAATAGTGGGGCGTGAAAGTCCCAATATCTCAGCTGTTTTCTTTTTATTTCCCTTTGTTTGCTTTAACGTAGCTATTAGAATTTCTTTATTTATCTCCTTGAGGTCATTTTTGATTATCATATTATCTCTTTTAAGCTTTATACCGGCGTTTATTAGGTCTTCTTTTGTTATTTTATCATTAGCACAGATAAATAACGCTCTTGCTATAATATTTTCTAGCTCTCTTATGTTACCGGGCCAGTTGTATTTGAGAAGCAGCCTTTTTCCCTCATTATCTACTTCCTTTATTTCCTTGCCCATACCTATACCGATTTTTTTGATAAAGTGCTTAGCTAAAATAAGTACATCATTATCTCTGTCCCTCAGTGGAGGGATTTCTAAACTAAGTACCTTTAATCTGTAATATAAATCTTCTCTAAATTCTCCATTTTTAACCATATCAAAAAGGTTTCTATTGGTTGCCGTAATGATTTTTACATCTATGCTAATTGGTTTATTTCCACCTATTCTAAATAATGTCTTAGTCTCCAGAACCCTCAAAAGCTTAGCCTGTAGATGGAGCTGCATTTCACCTATTTCATCTAGGAATAAAGTTCCTCCGCTAGCAAGCTCAAACTTTCCAATTTTACCACCTTTTTTAGCACCTGTAAATGCACCTTCCTCGTATCCAAATAATTCACTATCCACAAGCTCTAAGGGAAAATTGGCACAATTAATAGCTATAAATGATTCTTTACTTCTTCTACTATAATTATGAATAGATTGGGCAAACAGCTCTTTCCCTGTTCCACTTTCCCCTTGTATAAAAACGTTTGAATCGCTAAGGGAAAAGCCTTTTGCGAGTCCAATCTTTTCCATTAAAACCCTACTGCTTCCAATAATATTTTCAAAGTTGTAGGATACCCTATGTCCCATAAGGGTATTTGCAAGCTTTGTCGATCTTTTTATACCTCTAAAAATATCTATTGCACCTACTACTTCACCTTTATCTCTTAAAACTGGATATGTTGAATTTATTAAGTGCACTGTCTCTTTTCCCTTTTTGGGAAAATAATCCATATCAATAATGCTTTTCTTATCCCTTAATATCTTTTTTAATATAGGTTTATATTCAGGGGATATTTCTCTATTCCCCTTTATAATTTCTTCTTTACTTATTCCTAAGATATCACAGCAGGCTTTATTTGCATATGTGACATGCCCTGCAGTATCACAGGTTGATATTCCATCCTCCACAGAATCTAGATAATCAAACAGAAAGTGAGTATTATTATACTTTGCCAAAATATCAAGAGAACTACAAATCTTTGAAGAAATACTCTCTATCCTTCTTACACCGTCATTATCCTTTTCATTATTTTCTATAAGGCATAAACTAAGATTAATACCTCTAGATTTAATAATTGGTCCTTTATAATAATATATTGAAAATCCTCCATCAGCAATTGAGAAAATATCCCTATTATTATTTATTTCGCCTAATTTAGAGATATTAAGTTTTTTCCCAATAAAGCCCTCAGCTTTTTTCTTTTCTGATCCTATGTTTATAACTGTGTTATCGTCATCCAACAATAAAAGCATCCCTTTTATTGGAGCTGCATTTAATTTATAGAGATTAAATGCATCATTGACGATTTGATATTCCTTTTTCAACCTACTATTCTCAGCAGGTTTAAGGAGTAAATCAACATATTTGAGGATTTCTAGGTTTGTCATATAACCACCCGCTTATTATATTTCAGTAATATTATTAAGGTTCTCAATAAGCTTATTTAAATTTTCTATTCTGGATTTTTGAATTTCAATAATCCTCTTATAGCTATTTTCTACTTTATTATGATTCTTTTTCTCCTTTGCAACTCTTAATTGCTTTGTCATTTTATCAATATCACCCTTTGTATTTCTTATCTTTATATTCCGTTCCTTTAATATTTTTAAAGAATCTCTAATCTTTAGTACCTGTTCATCTGTTAAAGAATCTTTGTCTTTCATCAATACTTTAATATGGTTTTTGGCATCTCTATGAGCCTTCTTTGACCCAGCCGACAGCTCTCGCAGTTTTTTCTTATTTTCTTTTGCCTGATTCACATAGGATCTTATTTCCGCCTTAGGCTCATCCCTTTTATTGATTCTATCCTTAATCTCCTCTTTCCTTTGCTGTAATCTATCTTTTTCCCTTATCTGCCTAGTCCCATCTTCTGCAAATGAAATCATCACACTCATCAGCAAACATGTCATCACAAATATAGAAATAATTTTTTTCATTTATTTAACCTCCTTCTAATCTTCTATAAGCAAGTCTTCATCTTCGATACTATCCATTTCATCTATGTTCTTAAAGACATCATCTAGGAGTCTATCTATTTCATTTAAGATTTCCTCTTTTTCCTTACTGGTGACTTCATTATTTGATTTTGCAATCACTTCTGTTCCTTGTATCTTCTGGCTTTGATTATATTCTTTATTTGTATCTTCCTTTACATCTTCTTTTGTATCATTCGTCTCATCTTCCTTACTACTTTCTTTTTCATCATCTTTTTGCTCCTGCAGGTTTATATTATGATTTGAAGACTCATTTTCTTTGGTTTCTTCATGAGCTTCGACTTCACTGATTTTGCTTTTATGTAGCTCTGATGCAGCATCTTTATCATTGACTGTTCCTGTACCTCCACAGCCAGTCAATATAAATATAAGAACACCTATTGAAATGATTTTTTTCATAGGCAACTCCTTTCCATTTTAAAATCTCCTTATTTTAATTTTAAATCAATAATGTGGAATAATTGTGTGATATTCCACTTTCATTAAATTAATAAGCCTTTTAAAAACAATCTATATCTAATTAGGTATAGTAAAAATTACCTCAGTGCCTTTTCCAGCTTCACTTTCAGCATAAATAATACCACCGTGAAGCTCTATAAGATTTTTTACTATGCTCAGGCCAAGACCCGTACCTCCTGTTTTAGAGTGCCTGGATTTATCTGCCCTATAAAATTTTTCAAATATAAATTTTAACTTATCTTGATCTATCCCTATACCATTATCCTTTATTCTAAATTCCACCGACTCATTTTTATTAGCCACATCAATTTTTATACATACCCTCTCACTAGAATATTTTATAGAATTGTTTATTAAATTTATCAGTATTTGTTTTAACCTGTCTCTATCAGCATAAACCTTAGCTTCTTCTTGGCAATTTAGTTCAATCGAAACTTCCTTATGTTTAGCTCCCATAAAAGTACTATTTATAATGTTTTCTAATAAATACTTTACCAATAAATGCTCCCTAGATAACTTCAGAGCTCCTGATTGGATTTTAGAGAGCTCAAGAATATCATTGGTCATTTTCATAAGTCTGAAGGTTTCTTCTTGGATAATTTGTAAGCTTTCATCATAATTCTCTGGCTCAATCACACCATCTATCATTGCTTCAATGAATCCGTTTATAGAGGTCAGAGGCGTTTTTAAATCATGGGAAACATTGGCTATAAATTCTCGTCTCATGTTTTCAATTTCTGCAAGCTTATTTTTCATATAGTTAAATGTTAGTGCAAGTTGTCCAATTTCATCCTGAGAGGTAACTATTATATCCTTTGTATTTTCACCTGATGCTATCCTCTTTGCAGCGTCATCAATTATTTTTATAGGTCTTGAGATTCTCAAGGAATTAATATAAATAAAGATTGTACTTAATACTAGAGCGATAAAGGCTATCCCCCATATAATAAGGTTCATCCCCGTCACACTACTTGTAATTTGACTTACCGATGAAAAAATCAAAATCGTACCTTGTATTTCAGAATTAATCTTCAATGGTACCCCAAGAAAAACCACAAAGGTATCTAGAGCTTCAGAATAGACCTCTTTTCTAAAAACAATATTGTCTTGCAAAACATTGTCAAGGTCATCTATCAAAGAGCCCCCTATAAACTCATTTACTTCTTGCAGATTTTCGGAGTTTTCTAAATCATTTCTATTTAATCTTAAAATATATATACTGGAATCAGTTATATATCCCAGGGAATTTAGATATGCCTCCAGCTCTTTTCTGGAAAGCTCACCATCATTATATTCATTTGCCACCTTTTGAACTTTACTTGCCACAAAGTTTAAGGATTCTTCCTTTTCATTGAAGATACTAATTCTATAGGCATATGATAGAATAAATGATAAGCTAGAAATAATGACAATAATAATAATTAGATATGTAATTAACAGCTTATTAAATATAGTTTTAAACAATCTAAATCCTCCAATTTTTTATACAATTTTGCCAAGTTAAACTTATGAAGCCCCATCAATTTTTTATCGACACTATTATTTTAACATATTATAATGAAAATATTTTTCAAACTTTCTGTAAATAATCTGAGTGAAAATCATTAAATATGATAAAATATCATATAGAGATTCCAGTCAAAAGTTTAATTTACTTCGGATTCTCTATATATAAAAGCGTATATCCATAAACCTTAGAATTTAGCGAAGACATTTTTTATGTATTGTTTTGTTAATATAAAAACAATGTTTGGGTAGTATATTTTCATCCTATGAAATTGGGGGTATTATAATGAATAGTAATTTCCATTCAGTTATATTGAAAGATGATCTATGTATCGGATGTACAAATTGTATGAGGAAATGCCCTACTAAGGCAATTAGAGTTAGAAACGGTAAAGCAAGAATTACAGAAATCAAATGTATTGATTGCGGTGAATGTATAAGAAGATGTCCCGAGCATGCAAAGGACAGTCTTTCGGATTCAATCAATGATACAACGCCATTCAAATATAAAATTGCCCTACCTGCTCCAAGCTTTTATTCTCAATTCGGACGGGAAAACAAGCCTGGAAAAATATTAGCTGCATTAAAATCCGTAGGCTTTGACGATGTTTTTGAAGTTACCAGAGCTGCCGACGTTTATACTGAATATACGAAAAATATAATTGAAGTCAGCAGTGTAAAGCCGCTTCTATCTTCATCATGTCCAGTAATAGTAAGGCTTATTAGAGTACGGTTTCCTAACCTGATTAATCATATACTTCCTATAGAATCTCCAATGGAAATTGCTGCTAATATAGCTAGAAATAAGGCATGCAAGGAATTGAATCTATCACCTTCGGATATTGGAATATTTTTCATTAGCCCATGTCCATCAAAGGTTACTAGTGTAAAGAATCCTATCGGTTCTAAAAATTCCTCTGTAGATGGGGTCATCTCATTTAAAGAAATACATCCACTTATCGTTAGAAATTTAGAGTTAAATATTAATCCACTGTCCTACTACTTATCCGGCAGAGGAATTGGTTGGGCTAAGGCTGGTGGCGAAACCTTCTCCCTTGGTATAGAAGATTATATATGTGTTGATGGTATTGAAAATGTAATTAATATTCTAGATGATATAGAGGATGGTCGACTAACAGGGATTATTTTCGCAGAGCTTCTATCCTGTACAAACGGATGTGTTGGCGGTGTTTTAGCAATGGAAAGTCCTTTTATTGCTAAAAATAGAATTAGAAGATTAGCTGAAAAACATCTTTCTGATATTGAAAAACAAAGCTATGGGCTAGATGATAAAGAGGTATTTTTTCAGGAAGAAATAACCCCAATTAAAAACAATGTATTTGGTTATGATGTAATTGAAGCAATGAAAATGATGTCTGAATGTATAAGGATTCAAAAACAATTACCTAGATTAGATTGTGGTGCGTGCGGCTCACCATCATGCAGAACAATGGCTGAAGACATAGCCCTTGGTCAAACTACAATGGAAGATTGTATGGTATTATTTAAGCAAAGATTTGAAGAAAAACCTTTATAGGTATTTTAGGTAAAACTACAACTTATACACACCCCAAAATGCCTAGAATCATCACATATTTGGGTCATGTATAAGTTAAGTTTTACTCTAAAAA
>JANQEZ010000238.1 GCA_028278115.1 Clostridia bacterium | reverse complement strand
ATGGATAAGGGCTTTGACCCTGGAAGAATTAGAGTATATCCCTTACTCAAGGAGGTTTATGGGCAGTCTAAAGAAAAAGTACAGTCAGAGCTTGTCAGTGTAAAGGTAGGTAATAAAAACTATGCCTTTAATAAAAATAATTCTGCTGCTGCTAATTTGAAATCAGCCATGACTGAGCTTTCTTTAATGGCTAAAGAAAATCAGAAACTGTATTCCTTCTTATATCCAGCTAGTGGAACCTTTAATTATCGTTATATTTCAGGAACTAATAGGTTAAGCCCCCACTCCTTTGGAATTGCAATTGACCTTAAGAGAGATAATAATGACTATTGGAAATGGGCTTCAAGGGAGCAGGGTGAAAAAAGAGTGGAGTCATATCCAAATGAAATTGTAGAGGTTTTAGAAAACCATAATTTCATATGGGGAGGCAAATGGGGTCACTTTGATATATTACATTTTGAATATAGACCAGAGCTTTTGATTAAGTCTAGATATTTTGCAAATAACATGTCTTTGGAAAAGTATTGGTACAGAGGTTTAAAATCTTTAGATGATAATGTGAAAAAGTATGCTCAAATAATTGATGAGACATTAAAATAATAGCATTACAGTAAAAAAGCGACTTAGTGATTTTAGTCGCTTTTTTATTGCTAAGGAGCTCAAACATTTTTTGAAAGAAATTGCATAGCTGAAATAGAATAAAGTAGTTTTTTCAACATGCATCCAGAGGACTTATTAGAAAGACCCTAATACCTGCAACTTAGAACTTACAACTAAAGCACTCCGCCAGACGCCTTTGTCCCTACCTAGAATATATTAACTACATAAATAATTATCATAGCAAGATATGTCAGTGGAAGGATATATACATAGTTTCTATACAAATCCTTCAGCTTTACTTCAAAGTACTCAAGGGTAAGAACCTGACACATATGGAGGGGTGAAATATAATAAAACATAAAGGCACTTGTATATATAAACATGGCATATAAAAGCATTGTATTATAATCTGGTGCTAAGGGTAGAATCATTGGATATAATATGGCAATGCTTGGCTGAGTAGATGCAACTGAAAAAGATATTATTGCACATGATATCAAAATTAATACCTCTAAAGGAATACCTCTGTCCAGTAATCCATTTAAGAATATATATATTTCATGCATATCGTTTACAACATTTTTAAAAATCATAATACCGATTATAGCAATAACCATAGAGGGCTTTACGCCTTTATATATAGTTACAAAAATATTTTCCTTTATATCATACTTACTATCCCTTGACTTATCGAATAGGTTAATGATAATAGAGACAATGACTCCTGCAATAAGTGATAGATAAAAGGGAAATCCAAGGAGTAGTACTCCAAATATACTGACCAGTAGAGGTGAAGAATATAATAAAAAGCTCCTTATATTTTTAATGTATATACTGAACTCTATTTTTTCTAATGTAGGTTCTGAATAATTTTTTAAATAAAATATATATCCTAGTATATACATAACCACTGCTATTGGAAACTGAAGTTTAATAAAATCCCAAAGTGCATAGTCCCCGATTTTTGCGGCAAGTATAATCGTTGGGGATAGGGGAAAGAAAAAATACATGGCATGCCTAAAAATTAGATTTATTGAGGCTCTTCTATCCTTGGAGATATCTAGTCTTACACCTAGATTTTCCACCACAGGACAAGACATCAACGCACCGCCTGTAACCAGTAAAGTACCTATGATGGCTGGAGCAATAAGTATAGTAGCCTTGGCACTTCTAAGCATTTTTTCAAGGGATAGGATCATTCTGTCTAAAATCAAGTATTTTTCCATCAGATGACCTAATATAGTGATTAAAGCTATTGTGGTAGCTAAAGAGATGGTAGTACCGTCTAAAAAGGTATTCATAAAGGTATCGAAAATATAATAAAAACTCTTTCCGTTTAAGACCGCTAGCAATACAGCACCAATCATTAAGGAATAGCCTATATTGACCTTTTTATTGACAAGAAATAATGTTAAAGCCATTGAAATAATTAAAGTTAGTATGACCATGCTTATCTCCTTTTCAAGTAATTATTATAGAGCTAATATATGGATATACACTTTTATAATTTAATATTTCCAAAGAAGAAAATGTAGAAGCATTCATTGCTTTCTTTGGAAAATTAATTAAGGTTTAAAAGCGTTTATCTATATTCATCAACTATAGTTATATCATAAATAGGTGTTTAATTGAACATTTATCAGAACTAAATTGGTATTTGAACCTTTTGAATATTCAATTGTTTCAATGAGAAATATTATGTTCAGTTATCTAATAGCTGACAACTGGCAGCTTACAGCGAAAACAATGAAAAAGATTTAGAGTACATCTCTACAAAAAGCTTTCCATATAAAAAGTGTAGCTACCTTTGGCTACACTTTTTATAATCTATTAGTCTTTTTATATATCCTAATTTACAAAGAATAAAAA
>JANQEZ010000223.1 GCA_028278115.1 Clostridia bacterium | reverse complement strand
TTTGGCATCATCCTTAAATCTCTTTAGGGAAGAAATCTTACCATCCAATATTACGATTCCATCTCTAACTAGACGAACGCTTGAATTTCTCGTAACCTTACCTTCAAGAACATATGCTCCGGCAATAGTCCCCACATTAGGTACTTTAAAGGTTGCTCTTACTTCCACCTTACCTAGAATTACTTCTCTGTATTCTGGTTCTAGCATACCCTTCATAGCAGCCTCTACATCTTCTATAGCTTCGTAAATTATTCTATATGTCTTAAGGTCAATACTTTCTCTAGCAGCTAGGTTAGTTACACTTGTGGAAGGTCTTACGTTAAATCCAATAATGATAGCATTTGAAGCAGAAGCCAATAATATATCAGACTCAGTAACTGTTCCTACAGCACCGTGGATAACATTTACCCTTACTTCTTCATTGGTTATTTTGATTAGTGATTGTCTTAACGCCTCTACTGACCCTTGGGCATCAGCTTTAACTATAACATTTAAGTCTTTAACTTTACCCTGCTGTATCTGCTCAAACAGGTCTTCTAAAGAAACTTTTTGATTAGACTTAAGATTCTTTTCCCTTATTTCCTGCTGGCGTTTTTCTGCAATCACTCTAGCAGTCTTATCATCACTAACTATAATGAAATTATCGCCTGCTTGTGGTACATCAGAAAGTCCCAAAATTTCAACGGCTGTTGAAGGTCCAGCTTTCTTTATTCTCTTTCCTTTATCGTTAATCATGGCCCTTACTCTACCATAGGTATGACCAGCAACTATTGAATCTCCAATCTTTAAGTTACCAGTTTGAACTATTACTGTTGCAACTGGCCCTCTCCCCTTATCTACTTCAGCTTCAATTATGGTTCCTATAGCGGGTCTTTTAGGATTGGCCTTTAGCTCCTGAATTTCGGAAACTAATACAACCATTTCAAGTAGTTGATCTATACCCTCACCCTTTAGAGCTGATACAGGCACAGAAACAACATCTCCACCCCATTCTTCTATGAGGACTCCATGATCAGAAAGCTCTTGCTTTACTCTATCAGGGTTAGCATTTGCTTTATCTATTTTATTTATGGCTACAATTAAAGGTACACCTGCTGCTTTAGCATGGTTTATGGCTTCAATTGTTTGAGGCATAACACCATCGTCGGCAGCAACCACTAGTATTGCTATATCTGTAATTTGAGCTCCTCTAGCACGAAGTGTAGTAAAGGCTTCATGACCAGGGGTATCTAGAAAAACAATCTTTTCTCCATTTATTCTAACTTCTGAAGCTCCAATATGTTGAGTTATCCCACCGGCTTCTCCAGCAGTGACATTGGTTTCTCTGATTGCATCTAAAAGAGAAGTTTTACCATGATCAACATGTCCCATTACCGTTACAATTGGAGCACGATCAACTAAATCCTCTGGGTTATCTACGATTTGATCCAGTATACTTTCTTCAACATCTTCCTCCGTACTCTCCAAAACTGTTTCAATCCCATATTCAGCAGCTATTAATTCAGCTGTTTCATATTCTATCTCTTGATTCAGTGCTGCCATAGTGCCGAGCCCCATTAACTTCATAATCAATTCATTAGGACTAATATTTAATTTTTCAGCCAAATCCTTAACAATAATTTTTTCGTTAAGAATCAGTGTCTCATTATTATCATTTGTATTTTGATTAGTCAAATTTTTTTCCTCGCTTCTTTTATCTTCAACTTTTTGGTTTTTATTTTTCCTATTCTTCTTTCTATTTTTACTGGAAGCATTATTTTCCTTAGTTTCTTCCTTTAAACTTTCTTTACTTTCCTTACTTTCCTCATCTTCCTTATTATCGGCGTCATAGTACTCAAGAATAAGGCTAACTGCTTCATCTTCCAGAGTACTCATATGATTTACAACTTCAAGGTCAAATTCTTTGAGTTTGCTGATAAGCTCTTTACTTGAAATACCGATTTCCTTAGCCATTTGATAAATTCTAGTTTTTGACACATATTTCACCCCCCAAAGTATTGACGAACTACTCGCCTTAAGCTGCTTAAAAATAGGAATTAAAGTTCGTCCCTATAAAGACTTAATATCCGATTGGCAAAGCTTTGATCTTTGATTCCAATTATTGCTCGATTATCCTTACCTATAGCCTTTGAAAGCTCTAGCTTGCTTCCAAAAACTATTACAGGTATATTTTTAACGTCACAAATACCTATAAATTTATTTTTACTATTATCCGAAGCCTCTTTAGAGATAATTATGAGCTTAATCTTATTTTTTTTTATAAATAGCTCACAAGTATTTTCACCAGATAAAAGATTTCCAGATTTTTGTGCAAATCCTAGAAGCGTTAAAATTTTATTTCTCATTTTTTTTTAACTCCCCGGTTAACTTTTCATATATTTCATCGGGAATTTCCTGCTGAAATGCCCTATTTAATGATTTTCTTTTCTGAGCTACTTTAAGACAATTTTCATCTGGGCAGATATATGCACCTCTTCCGTGGGCTTTACCAGTAAAATCAACAGATATGTCTCCATCTTTATTTTTTACTATTCGTATTAACTCTTTTTTTATTTTTTGCTCATTACATCCCACGCATTTACGTAGAGGTATTTTTCTTGCTTTCATTTCTATCACCCCTAGTGAAGTATTGAGATAATTTGGTTATTCGATAGATGCACTATATTGTGATTCACTCTTTATATCAATCTTCCATCCAGTTAATTTGGCTGCTAATCTTGCATTTTGACCTTCTTTACCAATTGCCAAGGATAATTGATAGTCCGGAACAACAACCAGTGCTGATTTGTCATCTTCACCTATTTCAACCTTAAGCACCTTAGAAGGGCTCAAAGAGTTTGATATAAAATTCTCTGGGTCTTCATCCCACTTTATTATGTCAATCTTTTCTCCCCTTAGTTCATCTACAATATTTTGAACCCTTACTCCTCTTTGTCCAACGCAAGCTCCAACGGGATCGATGTTTTCATCTGAAGAGTAAACAGCTATCTTAGTTCTAGAACCAGCTTCTCTAGATATTCCTCTTATTTCAACAATTCCGTCATGAATCTCCGGCACCTCTAGTTCAAAAAGCCTCTTGACAAGACCTGGATGAGTCCTAGAAACAACTATTTGAGGCCCCTTTGTGGTCTTTTTAACCTCAACTATATAGGTCTTTACTCTGCTGGCTTGACCATAGGATTCCCCCTCAATTTGTTCATTGGGAAGAAGTACTGCCTCGACTCTACCAAGATTTATATGTACTATACCCTTACTTATTCGCTGTACAACACCGGTAACAATTTCACTCTCTCTATTTACAAATTCCTCATATATAACCGATCTCTCGGCTTCTCTGATTCTTTGGACAACAACCTGTTTAGCAGTTTGGGCAGCAATCCTGCCGAAATTCCTTGGAGTAACTTCCTTTTCAACGATATCTGCTATTTCATAATTAGGGTCAATTTTTTTAGCATCATCAAGGCTTATTTCAAATAAATCGTTTTCTACTTCCTCTACCACTTCTTTACGAGAAAAAACCTTAACAAATCCATGTTCTCTATCAATTGTAGTTTTTACATTTTGTGAAGAACCGAAGTTTTTCTTATAGGCGGTAATTAATGCAGCCTCAATAGCGTCTATCAACGTCTCCTTAGATATTCCCTTTTCTTTTTCAAGCTGATCTAAGGCATCAAACAACTCATTTTTCACAATATATACCCCCTATTCAAAGTTGATTAAAAGCTTAACTAAAGAAACTTTATCCTTTGGGATTTCAATAATTCCTTTAGCCTCTCTATCAATTATGATTTTATTTTCTTTAAGCCCTAATAACTTTCCTTCAAAAACCTTTTCGCCATTTAATGTGTGATAAAGACGTGCTTCAACTGATTTTCCTTTATATTTCTCAAAATCCTTTGCCTTTTTAAGAGGTCTTTCAACTCCCGGTGACGAAACCTCTAGAAAATAGTTCTCCTTTATTGGATCAAGCTTATCAAGCTTTTCACTTAGATATACGCTTACCTCTTGGCAATCATCAAGGCTAACGCCATTTTCTTTATCTAAATAGACCCTAAGATATCTGTGCTGACCTTCCTTAACAAACTCAATATCCACCAATTCCAAATCATTTTCATTTAAAAATGGTTTAACTATTTCTTCGACTATATCTACAACTCGTTTCTTACTCACGTCAATCCTCCTTTATGTTTTATTATAATCGTATTTTTCCGTAAAGTGGTGCAGTATATACGTGTATGTACAAAATCTTCTATGCCAAGCCTCAGTATAGATAATGGCTTTTAGACTAATTCCTAAGCTTCTACCAGATTTCTATTTTAAGAATGACCTGCAATGATAAAGAGTGGGAAATCCCCCCACTCTTTAAGAAGTCACATATTATTATATGGAAATTATATCATAAAGAGTAACAGCATGCAACTTTTAACCCGGATTATTCAGGGAAAATTAAAAGAACGCAGTAGGGCTTTGAGTTTTCTTTGAGTAATCTTGGGTTAATATTTAAAAGAGAGATAACTGGTTTAGCCTGGGCAGACTGCCTAGACAGCCATGCTTTTCTAAGGTTTCAATTACAGTTTTTGAAACCTTTGTTCTAAGTCTTACATCTTCAATGGAAAGAAATTCACCAGCCTTACTTTCATTGGCAATATTTTTAGCTGCATTTTCCCCAACTCCCTGAAGTGCTCTAAGGGGCGGGAGTATACTATTATCCTTTATGATGAATTTATCTGCATCTGACTCGTATATATCTACCTTTAAGAAGTTAAAGCCTCTACAGTACATCTCAAAGACTACCTCAAGTACTGTCATCAAATCCTTTTCTTTTTGAGTCATTGCATTTCCAATACTGCCTAGTTCCTTCATCTTTGCAACTACAGCTTCCTTTCCTTGACATATCAAATCTGCATCAAAATCATCAACCTTGGTTGAAAAATATGTGGAATAAAATGCCAGTGGGTAATGAACCTTAAAGAATGCTATCCTAAAGGACATCATAACATATGCAACTGCATGGGCCTTTGGGAACATGTATTTAATTTTCTTACATGAATCTATGTACCATTCTGGAATCTTCTTTTCCTTCATAAGCTCTTCTTGCTTAGGAGTTATTCCTTTACCCTTTCTCACCTTTTCCATTATGGTAAAGGCTTCCTTTGGCGGTAACTCCTTGAGAATCAAATAGTTCATTATATCATCTCTTGTGGAGATAATATTTTTCAGATCAGCAATTCCAGCCCTTACTAAGTCTTGGGCATTGTTGAGCCATACGTCAGTCCCATGGGACAGTCCACTAATCCTTACTAGCTCTGCAAAGGTAGTAGGCTTAGTATCGACTAGCATCTGTCTTACAAACTTTGTTCCGAACTCAGGTATCCCTAAAGAGCCCACTTCTATATTAAAATCTTTATCCACAATTTTTAATGTGTCAGTAGATGTAAATATCTTTATTGTATCCTCATCATCCAATGATATTTTTTGAGGATCAATCCCTGTTAATTCCTCAAGCATCTTAATAATGGTTGGCACGTCGTGACCAAGGATATCGAGCTTAAGCAATCTACCACTAATTGCATGGTAGTCAAAGTGTGTTGTTATTACTCCTGAGGATTTATCATTTGCAGGATACTGAACTGGAGTGAAGTCGTGGACATCCTTATAGTCGGGAACAACCATGATTCCTCCCGGGTGCTGACCCGAGGTTCTTTTTACCCCTGTACAGTCAGAGGCTAATCTAAGTATCTCTCTACTGTTTACAGTCATTTCCCTTTCTTCAAAATATTTTTTTGCAAAGCCGAAGGCTGTTTTTTCGGCTACTGTACCTATAGTACCTGCTCTAAATACATATCCAGTCCCAAATAATTCTTCGGTATATTTATGGGCAACCGACTGATATTCTCCTGCAAAGTTTAGGTCGATATCGGGTTCTTTATCTCCTTCAAATCCTAAAAAGGTTTCAAAGGGTATTGCATGACCATCTTTGGTATACTGGGCACCACATTTCGGGCAAGGTTTATCGGCTAAATCCGCTCCACTTTCAAAGGAACCGTCGGTAATAAATTCAGAGTTCTTACAACTTGGGCACACATAATGGGGAGCCAAAGGGTTTACTTCGGTTATATCACTCATAGTAGCTACAAATGAGGAGCCTACAGAGCCTCTAGAACCTACAAGATATCCGT
This sequence comes from Clostridia bacterium, assembly GCA_028278115.1. Classification (GTDB taxonomy): domain Bacteria; phylum Bacillota; class Clostridia; order Peptostreptococcales; family Caminicellaceae; genus JANQEZ01. Next base: position 13,403 of record JANQEZ010000223.1, on the reverse strand, counting down.
CCTTAAGGGATTTTGTAACCAGTTTTTGGGCAATAATATACATAACGGCATAACCATTGCTTATTATGGAATTTAGCTCTCTGTCGAGCCTTTTCTTAACTAGCTCTGGTAATGGGTTTCCATATATACCTATTGCCTTCTTATAACACATATTTCTAAGGCTCTCATCGGAGCCTTCTATTCTAGGAGGAAAGGTATCCTCAGGTATAGGTATAATACTTTCCACAGAGTCCGCAATGAAATTAGGATTTTTAATTACTACTTCATAGGCAGTCTCTTTGTCAAGATAATCAAAGTCCTTTAGCATTTCATCTGTGGTTTTAAAATATATTGGAGGCTGATTATCTGCATCGGTATAGCCCTGTCCTCCCATAAGTATTCTACGAAGCACCTCATCCTTTGGTTCTAAAAAGTGAACGTCTCCCGTTGCGATTACAGGCTTGTTGTATTTTTTACCTAAGCCTATAATTATTTTATTTATTTCCTTTAAATCATCATAGCCCTTAGCAATACCCTTTTCTATCATAAAGCTATTATTCTCTATAGGCTGAATCTCAAGGAAGTCATAAAACTTAACTATATTTTCAATTTCTTCATCACTTTTATTATTTAGTATGGCTCTATACAATTCTCCTGCCTCACAGGCAGTACCTATAATGAGTCCTTCACGCATGGTACTAAGCATACTTTTAGGAATTCTAGGTCTTTTATAAAAGGTTTCTAAATGGGAATGTGTAACAAGCTTATACAGGTTTTTAAGTCCAGTATAGTTCTTTACTAGAATATTTATATGGTTGGTATCTAGCTTAGTAAAATCGACCTTACCACTTAAAAGCCTGTTTATATCACCTAGATTATTTATACCCCTATCTTTTAATATAGATATTAATTTGATAAAAATTTCCCCTGTAGCTACAGCATCATCTACAGCTCTATGGTGCTTTAAAAGCTTTATTTTAAAATGCTTAGCAAGTACATTTAGTTTGTATCTTTTTAATTTAGGTACTAATATCCTACTCAGCGACAGAGTATCTACTATAGTATTGTCAAATTCTAAGCTTTGGATACGACAGTTTTCCTTAATAAAGGATGTATCGAATGATGCATTATGGGCTACAACCGGGGCGTCACCTATAAAATCCATGAATTCAGGCAAAACTTTAGAAATATTAGGCTTACCCCTTACCATATCATCTGTTATTCCTGTAAGCTCAACTATTTTAGGCGGAATTCTAGTCTCTGGGTTAACTAGAGCAGAAAACTTATCGACAACCTCTCCAGCCTTTATCTTTACTGCACCAATTTCCGTTATTTTATCATGCTTAAAGGATAGTCCTGTGGTTTCAATATCAAATACCACATATGTATCATCTAAGGTCTGATTATTACAGTTTAATATGAGAGAAGACCCATCATTCATAATATAGCCTTCGATTCCATAGATAACTTTGATTCCATGTTTTTTTGCCGCTGATAGTGCTTCTGGATATGCCTGTACGACTCCATGGTCTGTTATTGCTATTGCTTTATGTCCCCAATCTGCAGCTCGCTTAATTAAATCAGAAGCATTACACACCCCATCCATTGAGCTCATTTTAGTATGGGCATGGAGCTCTACCCTTTTTTCGGTGCTTGTATCAATTCTAATACGGTCCTTTTTCAATGATTTATTTATATCTCTAGCCATTATTATGGCTTCTCTTTCAAATGTATCGTACCTTACGGCACCCCTTATTTTATAATAATTTCCTTTGGAAATGTTATCAAGTATATCCTGTGCCTTATCACTTTCTGCAAAGATTTTAACACCTATTGATGATGTATAGTCTGTAACTGATAAATTGATTAATATCTTTCCACTTTTAAGCTCTCTAGTCTCTTTTTCAAAAACCTTACCTTCAACACATACCATTCCATCTTCTTCCGATAAGCCTTTTATTATAACAATATCACCTTTTATTTTCCTTCCAAGGATGTTTTCGTTATCACTTTTAGACTTCTCAGATTTTTTCTCTGATGCAGCTGGTTTTGGTGTGGGATTACTTGCCATAATTTTACTTAAAATCGAGTTTAGTTCATTCTCTTTCTCTTGTATATAGCTCTTATTAATATCTTCACCACTTGAAGCTATTATTTTAAATACAACCTTTACTTTCCTGTTAAGGTCATTTTTTATGATTTTTTCTATTAATTTATTGCATTTTTTTATATTGAGATTTTCTAAGCCCACAGGATTTTCAATAAACAGCTCTAGAGAATTCTCACCTCTATCAAACTTTTTCTCACAATTATTAAACCATCCTATCATGGATGGGCTCTGCATTTTTATTTCATACAATATATTATCCCAGTAATCTGAAATCAAGCTTTCCATATCTTCTGTAAGGGAATCATATAAAGTATTTATATGAATATCCTTTAAAAAAGGCAGGGACTTATTTATGTTTGATTTAATACTATATAGGTTTTGTTTTTTTAATATATCATTAGATGTCAGTGTTAAGCTTAGTACTTTTAAAGATGTATTATACTTTACTGAATCAAGGTAAATATTTGACTGGTTATTAAGTAGACTCTTTAGAGCATTAGCTGCTGTATTTATACCCATTTATTTACCTCCATTTTTTTTTCTATAGGGAACGCTCTTTTGGTCCTGTTGCGACCTTTTTAGCAATCCTTTGAAGTCCGTTACAATCTTTTGGGTCAAGGCTTATAGGACTGTTACAGCGTTACAAATACTAGGGTCTTTCTATGGAGTACATCTTTTCTCTTTTTGCAACCGACCAAAGAGAGTGACCTCATAGGTCGTAACGTTGTAACCGACTTTTGAGAGCTGACCAGTAAGAAAGCAACCAGTCTTATTTGCTTATATTTTTTACTTCTTCTACTAGAGTATCAATTATTTCACCCTCTGGTACTTTTTTAATTACTTTTCCTTTTTTAAATAATAAGGCTGAGTTCTTTCCCCCAGCTATGCCGATATCTGCTTCTCTAGCTTCTCCGGGACCGTTTACTGAACAGCCCATAACTGCAATACTTATTTTAGAATCAACGCCATTCAATTCTTTTTCTAATCTATGGGTGAGACTTTCAAGGTCAATCTGACATCTGCCGCAGGTTGGGCATGATATATAGTTTATTCCAAATCTTCTAATACCAAGGGATTGTAATATTTCTCTGCCCACTTTTATTTCCTCAACAGGGTCACCGGTTAAGGACACCCTTAAGGTATCTCCCATGCCATTTAAAAGCAAGCTTCCAATTCCAACTGCTGATTTTATAGTTCCACGCCATATTGTACCAGCTTCTGTAATCCCAATATGTAGAGGATAATTGACCTGCTCTGATAAAAGCTTATAGGCATCAAATGTAAGCTTCACGTCGGATGCCTTAAGTGAGATAATTATCTTATCATAATCTAGATTTTCTAGGATTCTTACGTGTTTCATGGCACTCTCTACTAAAGCCTTTGACGAAACTCCATACTTTTCAAGCATGCTTTTCTCAAGTGACCCTGAGTTGACTCCAATACGAATGGGAATTTCCCTCTCCTTGACTTTATTGACAACTTGTTTAACCCTATCCTCATCACCTATATTGCCGGGATTTATCCTAAGCTTATCAATTCCATTTTCCACACATTTAAGTGCAAGTCTATAATCAAAGTGAATGTCAGCCGCAAGGGGTATTGATATACTTTTCTTTATTTTACCTACTGCCTCAGCGGCCTCCATATCGGGTATTGCTATTCTAACTATCTCACACCCAGCATCTTCAAGTCTTTTTATCTGTGAAACTGTATCAGTTATATTTCTAGTGTCAGTATTAGTCATTGACTGAACAGATATCGGTGAATCTCCTCCAATGTAAATATCTCCACATCTGACCTTCTTAGTTTTATTTCTCACTATGTTCATTGTATCACCGACCTACTATAGTATGTTGAGCTTTACTATATCTTTGTATAAAACTAATACCATTAAAATCATCAGTATAACAAAGCCAACTAAATGAACAAATCCCTCTTTGTTAGGATCAACTGGTGTTCCTTTTATTAGCTCTATTAAGGCAAATATAATCCTTCCTCCATCAAGGGCAGGAAAAGGCAATATGTTTAATATAGCTAGATTGATAGAAATTATTCCAGCTAAGGATAAAAGGTTTAATATCCCTGTTCTTGCTGCTTCTCCAACAAATTGAACCATTCCTACAGGACCAACTACACCCTCTGTAGACCCCTGACCTCTGATAAGGTTAAAGAGAAAGTCTCCAATCTGGCTCAAAATTAATACAACAGTTTTAAAGGATGATTGGATGGAAGCTAGTAGTGATTTTCTGAATGTAGGTGAAATACCAATCAGCCTTCTGTTTGAGGCTTCATCAAACTCCGGCTTTACATCAATATTAAGAGTAGAACCCTTTCTCATCACCATTATTGATAAAACGTCACTATCACTACTTCCAATTACATCAACAATATCCTCCCAGCTTCTAATATCTGACTCGTTAATCTTTACTATTTCATCTCCCGATTGTAGTCCAGCAATTTCAGCAGGAGAATTTTCAGATACTTTATCTATAATGTTTACAGGCGTTCCAATGTTCATGGAGATAATCGTAAACAATAGAAGTGCTAATACTATATTCATAATTGGTCCTGCTGCTAAGACAGCTATCCTTTGAAGAGGAGTTTTACTTGAAAAGCTTCCAATATTATCTGAAGCCTCATCCTCACCTTCCATCTTAACATAGCCTCCTATTGGTAAAATTCTTATGGAGTACTCGGTTTCTTTACCTTGATAGCTAAAGAGCTTTGGACCCATTCCTAAAGCAAATTTATGAACTTTAATGCCATTAAGCTTAGCTATTGCAAAATGACCAAATTCGTGGAAGAAAACCAACATTCCAAAAACGAATACAAAGCTAATAAAAGTTTGCATGTAATCCCACCTTAGAAAGATTTATTTATATATTCTCTAGTGATTTTATCTGCTTCAATTATATCATTTATATAGGGATTTTTTATACCTTTAAATTTATTCATTGCCTTTTCAATCCTATTTGGTATATCGTAAAATCCGATTTTATTATCCAAAAATTGAAGTACTAGTTCTTCATTTGCAGCATTTAGCACTGCCGGTGTAATTCCACCTAATTCTAAAGCTTCATATGCTAGGTCTAGACAGGGAAAGCTTTCTCTATGGGGTTTTTCAAAGGTAAGCTTACTGTACTTTTCAAAATCCAAGCCTCCACTACTGGATTCAATTCTCTTTGGATATGTAAGGGCATATTGAATCGGAAGCTTCATATCTGGTATCCCCAATTGAGCCAGCAAAGACCCATCTATAAATTCCACCATTGAGTGAATAATACTCTGGGGGTGCACAACTACATCAATTTCTTTAGGCATAACTCCAAACAACCACTTGGCTTCAATTACCTCTAATCCTTTGTTCATTAATGTTGCTGAGTCAATGGTTATTTTTTTTCCCATAGACCAATTAGGATGCTTTAGTGCTTCACTAGACTTCACTTTAATAAGCTCTTCCTTATTAAATCCTCTAAATGGCCCACCGGAGGCTGTTAAGATTAGCTTTTTTACTTCTTTAATATTGCAGCCCTCTAAACATTGGAATATTGCACTATGTTCGCTATCTACAGGTATAATTTTCACACCATTATCTAAAGCTTCCTTCATGACAATTTCACCAGCAGTTACAAGGGTTTCTTTATTTGCAAGTGCAATAGTTTTTTTAGCTTTTATTGCATTTAGAGTCGGAAGAAGCCCAATATTTCCTACAACGGATGTAATTAGGATATCCACTTCTTCTATAGTAGAAATTTCAATTAAACCATCCATTCCACATAGTATTTTAGTATCTATGTTACCCAGCCTATGCTTTAGCTCCATAGATTTTTTTTCATCGTAAACAGCTGCGTATTTAGGGCTAAATTCTGCTATCTGAGACTGCAGTAAGTCAATATTGCTATTACCGCTTATTGCAATAACTCTAAAAGCCTCAGGGTTACTTCTTACAACCTCTAAAGTTTGGGTTCCGATTGAACCCGTTGAACCTAAAATTGAAATATTTTTCATCTGTTAACCCCCAAGGTATGTTAATTCAATCTTAAATAAAAGAATAAGTAATAGTATACGAAAGGTGCTACTAATAATATACTATCAAATCTATCTAATATTCCTCCATGTCCAGGCATTATATTGCCAAAATCCTTTATTCCAACGGCTCGTTTAATCCTCGATGCCACTAAATCACCAGTTTGAGATATTATGCTCCCAAAAAAGGCAATTATTATGGAGTGAAAAGTAAAATCCGGGATGAAATAATAGGAGAAAGTAAAGGAAGCCAATACACTTCCTAGTACACCACCAATAAACCCTTCAATGGTTTTTTTAGGGCTTACTTCAGGAAATAGTTTCCTTGAACCAAAAATCTTTGTTCCGAAAAAATATCCTGCAAAATAGGCAGAGGTGTCTGCACTCCAAGCAATGATGAATATGAACCATATAAAAATGCCTGAATTCAAATTTGATGTCAAATTAATATGTAATAACAAAAGAGGTATATATAGAAAGCCTAATAAGGTAACTGCAATATCAGTATATGTAATCTTCTTTACAAATAAGAACATTATTAAAAGGGTCAATGTTATCATTATCACAGAAATATTTATATAGTTACTTGAATCATTCAAATACATAAAGATAGTAAATATATAACCTACATAGCTTATAGGAAAAATATCTCTTTGATTAAATGAGTTGTAAAACTCCCTTAAGGCTATTAAAACAACTATTATTAAAGAAATTCTCAAAACCCATCCACCACTATATACTAAAAAGATTAATAAAGGTACAGCTAATACCCCTGAAAGTACTCTTTTTAACATAGAATCACCACCTTATTAAAGGCCTCCAAATCTTCTTTGCCTACTCTGAAAGTCAATGATTGCTTCCATTAAATGTTCTGATTTGAAATCCGGCCAATAAACTTCTATAAACAATAACTCGCTATATGCAATTTGCCACAGCAAAAAGTTACTTATTCTCTGTTCTCCACTAGTCCTAATCAGTATATCTGGATCAGGAATATTCTTCGTATATAGATACTGGGAAAACAAATTTTCATCAATATCCTTGATATCTATGGAACTGCTTTTAACACTTTGACAGAGCTTCTTTGCAGCCTTTAGGATTTCTGACCTAGAACCATAATTTAGAGCAATGTTTACAGTAAGCCCTGTATTATTGGAAGTCGAAGTAACTGCCTTCTCTATTTCTAATACTGCTTTTTTAGGCAACTTTGAAATATCGCCCATTACATTTATTTTTACATTGTTTCTACTCAGCTCTCCTATTTCTTTTTTAAGATATAAGACAAGCAACTCCATAAGACCATTCACCTCACTGACTGGTCTATTCCAATTTTCTGTGGAAAATGCATATAAGGTTAGAAATTGTATGCCTATATCAGAAGAGTATCTTATAACCTCTCTAACTGCTTCTACTCCAGCTTTATGTCCAGAAATTCTAGGTAGATTTCTACTTACTGCCCACCTACCATTTCCATCCATAATAATAGCAATATGCTTTGGTAAATTTTCCTTGTCAACTTCATTGCTGACTTCCTTTGTTGCACCTCTTTTTAGTTTTCTAAACATAAGTATAAACCCTCCATGCTGCTAAAACATTTAACCCTCCATGTAAGGAGGGCTAAAAATAACTTACTGTTATTATAATAGTATTGTCATAAATTTGTTGTCTTACAACTCTACATTCATTTTTTTTATATTCATTTCTATCTCTTTCAAATGGAGACTTAGTTTCTACAATTGAAACATCGTAAGATTTTTTGAGGGTTTCAATTGCTTCATTGGCATCTTTAAGCTCAATACCTACTAAATCAGGTATTTTCATTTATGCTATACCTCCAAAATCTCCGCTTCTTTTTTAGCAATCATTTCGTCTACTTGCTTTACATGACTATCTGTCATCTTTTGAACTTTATCTTCAGCCCTCTTTAAATCGTCTTCTGTTAGTTCATTGTTCTTTTGCATTTTCTTTAACTTATCATTTGCCTCTCTACGCTCATTTCGGATGGCAACCTTTATTTCTTCACCCATTTTCTTAACAATTTTTTGCAGCTGTTTTCTTCTTTCTTCTGTAAGCATTGGAATAGCAAGACGTATAAGCTTGCCATCATTTGATGGATTTATTCCAAGGTCTGATTGCATAATAGCCTTCTCTATATCTGATATAGCACTAGCATCATAGGGCTGAATTACTAATAGTCTTGCCTCAGGTGCACTAACACTAGCTATTTGCTTTAAAGGAGTTGGAGAGCCATAGTAGTTAACTTCAATCCTATCTAGAAGTGCAGGATTTGCTCTTCCAGCCCTTATACTCTGTAATTCTTCTTTAAGCACACTTATTGATTTTTCCATTTTTTCATCAAATATTTTTTGAACCTCTAACATATTAATCCTCCTTTACATATGTACCGATTTTTTCACCCATAACCACCTTTTTAATATTCTCAGGGTTTTTAAGACTGAACACTATAATAGGGATTTTGTTATCCATGCATAGAGAAGTAGCAGTAGAATCCATTACTTTTAGACCTCTCTTTAATACATCTAAATATGAAAGTTCATCAAATCTTTTTGCTTTTGGATTTTCAGCAGGATCACTATCATATACTCCATCTACTTTCTTAGCTAATAATATGACCTCTGCTTCAATTTCTGCAGCTCTCAGTGAAGCTGTAGTATCTGTAGAAAAGTAAGGATTTCCAGTTCCAGCAGCAAAAATCACTACTCTTCCCTTTTCTAAATGCCTAATAGCCCTTCTTCTAATATAGGGCTCAGCTATTTGTCTCATTTCAATTGCAGTTTGAACTCTGGTTAATACTCCAATATTCTCCAAAGCGTCCTGTAAGCCCAAAGAATTTATAACTGTAGCTAGCATTCCCATATAATCAGCAGTTGTTCTGTCCATGCCTTCACTACTTCTACCCCTCCAGAAGTTTCCACCACCAACAACAACAGCAACCTCCACACCTAATTCAATGATTTCCTTAACTTGTGAGGCAATCGAATCTATTACTTCTTGATTTATTCCAAAACCTCTTTCACCGGCCAATGCTTCACCGCTTATCTTTAAGATTATCCTTTTATATTTGGGACCCACAGTAATTTCCCTCCGTTCTACCTATTCTACAAAAGTAGCAAAAAATCCTCTAATTTATTTTATTATTTGTTATGTGTTATAAAAAAGAGAACACTCAAGTGCTCTCTCCATCTTTAGTTTTTATAGATTACCATTATTAACTTTGAATTTGCTTTGCAACCTCTTCAGCAAAGTTCTCTTCTTTCTTTTCGATACCTTCGCCAACTTCAAATCTAGCAAATCTTCTTATGTTTAAGTTCTCACCTATTTTTGCAATCTTTTCATTTAATAAATCTTGTATAGTAATATCAGGATTCTTAATGAAAGGCTGCTCTAAAAGACAAGTTTCTTTAAAGTATTTTTCTATTCTACCTTCTACCATTCTATCAACTATTTTTTCAGGCTTTCCTTCATTTAAGGCTTGATTTCTAAGTATTTCTTTTTCTTTATCTATAGCATCTTGGGGTACTTCTTCACGTCTAACGTATTGTGGATTTGAAGCTGCAACTTGCATAGCTACATCTTTTGCAAAGGTCTTGAATTCTTCGTTTTTAGCTACGAAATCAGTTTCACTATTCACCTCTACTATAACGCCTATTCTTCCTCCATGTATGTATGATTCAACTAAACCTTCTGCTGCTATTCTACCAGCTTTCTTAGCTGCTTTAGCTAATCCCTTTTCTCTTAATAGTTCTGCTGCCTTTTCCATATCTCCGTTAGTTTCAACAAGAGCTTTTTTACAATCTAACATACCTGCACTAGTCTTTTGTCTTAATTCCTTTACCATGCCCGCAGTTACTGCCATTATGATTCCTCCTCTTTACACTATAATAAAAGGTAAGAGAAGTAAGGGATTCTTCCCTTAATGCCCTTACCATTATACTTCTACAAAATTAATACTATTTATTAGTTTGTTCTTCAGTTTCTTGTGTTTCAGTTTCAGCTTCATCCTCAAGCTGAACTCCCTGTCTACCTTCGATAACAGCGTCAGCCATTTTAGCAGTTATTAATTTAACAGCTCTAATAGCGTCATCGTTGGCTGGTATTACATAGTCAGCCTCATCTGGGTCACAGTTAGTATCTACAATAGAGATTATTGGCAAACCAAGAATTTGAGCTTCCTTTATAGCTATTCTTTCTTTTCTCGGATCAACTATAAATAAAGCATCTGGTAAACCATTCATTTCTTTAATACCATTTAAAAACTTTTCAAGCTTTTCCTTTTCATGGTTAAGCTTTATAACCTCTTTTTTCGGTAAAGCTTTGAATGTACCGTCCTCTGACATTCTTTCAAGCTCTAATAATCTTTCAATTCTTTTTCTAATTGTCTTATAGTTAGTTAACATACCACCTAACCATCTTTGATTTACATAGAACATTCCACATCTCTTAGCTTCTTTTTCAATAGCTTCTTGAGCCTGTTTCTTTGTTCCAACGAAAAGAATCTTTTTACCTTCAGAAGATAGTTCCTTAATGAAATTATAAGCTTGCTCAACTTTTTTTACAGTCTTTTGTAGATCAATGATATAAATGCCATTTCTCTCTGTAAAAATGTACTCTGCCATCTTAGGATTCCATCTTCTTGTTTGATGTCCAAAATGAACACCTGCTTCTAGTAATTGCTTCATTGATATTACTGCCATTTCTACACCTCCGTGGTTTTTCCTCCGCCTTGGTCATCTTCTTAAGTTACCCTATTTAGGCACCGCTTAAGAATTTCAAGACGTGCGTATTTGTTACCTTAAGTAGTATAACATACCCAATAATGATTATGCAAGAAAAAATTCTAATTTATGTGCTTATTCAGGATTATTCATGAAAAGTTTGAAAGGGTACAAATAGCTTTAAATTTTCATGAGCAGTTCAATTATACTCTAACTACAGTATATTATATCCAAAAAAAATAAATATAACCATTGGTATTATTATATGTGTTAATAAAAAAAGTGGTCCTCTAGAGAATATTGACTCTAAAGGACCACTATTTTCTTGCTCTTTTCAAATTTAATATCAAAGTAGCTTCGCCAGTGCCTATGTTTAGCTCCTTAGCAATTTGCTGAATACTAAAGCCTTTATTTTTCAATTCTATAACTTTTAAATGGGTATGATTAATTTTACTGTTTCCTTTATCTATATTCTCCTCAATATCTATCTTATTATTGATATCGTTTTCATGACTATCGCTGGGATTTAGCTCTTCATTGCTTTGCAGGTCACTAAGGTGATTTTCTAAGACTTTATTATCTACATCTTGAATTTTTGTTTCAAGGAGCTCATACTTTTTTTCCATCTCCCTAATGGTTTTATTGAAGGTATGATTAATGTCGGTGATAATATTTTCTAGTGATTCTATTGTTATGACTAACTCATCATCTTTCTTCATAAACTCATTTTGCACCTCTGTATCCTCATCAGTATGTGATTGTCGGACTATAAAAAATATAGAAACGGAAATAATAAGTATGCCTATTAATAATAAAATAAAACTTCCCATTCTGCCTCCTGTTATATTTTGATATCAATTTTTGTTTTAGCTCTGATACCGGATTCATTATTATTATTTTTTTTGTTTTTTCCATACAATAATTTAGTTTTGTCATCTGTTTTAACAGAAGGATTTTCCTTCTTATCTTTTTTATTAATTTTAGTTAATTTCTTTTCTTCTGTCTTCTTATTTTTATTAAAGGCTTGCTGCACAATATTTTCACTTCTATTAGCCATGTCTTGACTCATTTTAGATATGTTTTGAGACTTTGGCATCAGTACCTGCATATCTACAGGTCTAATAGGCATAATATCAACTCCTTTATATAAGAGCAGAAAGTACTACATCACCATCTTCTTTAATTAATCTTGCATTGCTCAATAGGCTTTTCACTATATAATGTGAGTTGTTGATCCTTATATTTGTTCCTGGATAAATGGAACTACCAGATACTTTACTATTTTTTAAAGACTCAACTAAAATGTATATTTCCTTTAATTTTTCTTCTGAATTCTTAATTCTTGATATATATATATCCCTTGTCTTTATATATTTATTAAGAAATATTGTTTTTTTAGGGTCATTACTCATTTTCACCTGTAAAAGCTTAATGCCTTGAAGAATTTTTTCTAAATCCTTTTTTGTATCATCAATTACTTTTTTTGTCTCCTTAAGCTCCAATAATAGATTGTCGTCTATCCCCACAAAGAGCCTAGTTGTTGAACCAGTCTGGCTTCCTATTGTTTTAGCTATTACTTCTTTTCTTGCATTAATCATTCCACCTAAAATTAATCCCTTTTTCTCTTTACAAATAACACTTCCTAAACATTTTATCTCTGAGTGAATAATCGCATCACAAATTATGTCCCCTTTAGATTCTGCATAGCAGCTCTCCAAAAAATTCGTAATAATATTTCCATCGGCAATAATCCTTGCATTATTGTGTACACCCTTATGGATTGTTATGTTGACAGCCTTTATCTCAGCACAATGGACGATTCCAAACACTTCAACATCGTCACCACCGTTTATTTTGTATCCAGCTTCTATGTTACCCCTTACTATAATCTTTCCATCAAAAGAAATATTCCCTGTTGAAATTCCCACATCCTCATCAATTTCTAAAACCTTAATAATACCGGTCCTTCCATCTTCAAACTTAATCATACCTCCAGCTTGGGCTAATAATAAAAGTCCATCATTTGAAGTAGTTACATTCTTTCCTTTTTTAAACTCAAACATTTTCCCCGGCTTGCCTTTTATAGTTCTTCCAGTTACAGTTGTGCCATCTTGAGGATCAGTTGGAAGTATTTTCCTAGCAAGTGTTTCGCCCTCCATTGCCTTTAAGAAATAATTCAAGTCTTTATGGTCAACAGTGCCACTTTCAAGGAGCTTTGGCTTATTTATGCTATTTATATCAAAGTTGTATTCTATTTTACCGCTTTCTCCATTTTTATGCCTCTGGCCCTGTGCAATAAGGACTTTCTTTATGGTTTTATTATCTTCAATTATTGAATCAATCACTTCACTCTTTATCCCATAGACTATATTTCTTTTGTTTAGAGCTTCTAAAATATCTTCCCTGCTGATATTTACTGAATCATCCTCCCTCAATATTGTTATAAATGCTTCATAATAATCGTTAGATATATCCACAATAATCTCAATCTCAGCTTCCTGTAGTTCTTCTTTTATTTCTATATCGTTACTATTCTTATCTAAATTATCCAT